>JAYTFO010000164.1:0-8219 GCA_043734305.1 Acidobacteriota bacterium
CGGGAAACCGATTTATCGATCGAGAAGCGCGCCAAAGCAGTCGACCGGATGGCCGCGATTCTGATTCTGCAATCCTGGATGGAAGCGCATCGGTAGAGGGCTACGAGCTACGAGCTTCGAGCTGCGGGCTTGTAACCGAAAGATTCAAGCTCGCAGCCCGAAGCTCGAAGCGTTCAAATTGGAAAGGAAATGTTAAGAAAGCTTACGATGCCAGCTCCGCCAGCTCCGGAAAGCGCAGATTGCACTTGGTGAGTGCCTTGGCGAGCACCTGCTCGACTTCGACCTCGTCGGAGTTGCGGGAAATGGCGAGTTCGCTCACCAAGAGGTAGCGGGCCCGTTCCAGCATCTTTTTTTCCCGAAATGAAAGCGACTTGGTCTGGCCGAGCATCAGCAGGCTCTTGAGGACGGCCGCGACATCGAGGAGGAACCCGGTTCGCATGCGCTCGGAGTTCTCTTTGAAACGGTCTTTCCAGTCGAGGGCGTTGTTACATTCGCCAGTCGACAGGTAGTCCACGATTTTTTGCACTTCGCCATTGCGGATCACGGGACGCAGGCCAACGCTGGTGACATTGTGAAATGGCACCATCACCTTGAGACTGCTGGACTTAATCTTCAGGAGATAGAACTTCTCGATCGTGAGCCCGATCGTGCGACTGCTGATTTGCTCAATAATACCGACACCGTGATTGGGATAAACAACTCGATCGCCGATGTGGAAAACGCGGTCGCCATTCATGGAGGGAAACCTCACCGAGGGGCGTGCGGGAACTTCTTGAGTCTAGCCGACCGGGTCCGTAAAGGCAAGGAAGATAAGGGCTTCCTGACAAATGGCCGGGCGGCGGACTGACAAATTCCGGCGCTTTTCTGGCGTAAGTCATTCCCTCTAATGGGGTTGCCCAACGGAAGTTGCATATTTGCACAGCCCTCTTGCAGCCCCATCTCCAGCACACGAGGGTTATAATGGCCGAGCACATGACGGAACTCATCAAGAAGAAGCTCAAGGACGAGCTGGCCATCCTGGAGCACGAGCTTTCCTACGACATTCCCAAAGAGCTGAAGAAGGCTGTGGCCATGGGGGATCTCAGCGAAAACGCGGAATATCACATGGCGAAGCAGCGCCAGGAATTTCTGAAGGCGCGCATCCGGCAACTCGGCCACAGGCTTGCCGACTTGTCCATGATCAACATGGACAACATTCCCCGCGACCGGGTCGGCCTGGGCTCAACCGTAACCGTCTACGACAGCACGAAGGACGAGGAAATGGTGTATTCGCTGGTGACCAGCGAAGAATCCGACGTAGCGGCGGGGAAGATTTCGACGACCTCTCCGATTGGACGTTGCCTGCTCAACAAGAAAATTGGCGACACCGCGCAAGTCGTGAGTCCGAACGGCAATCGCGAACTGGAAATCCTGAAGCTCAGTACCATGCACGATTTGGCGGAAGCCCAAGCGGAGCCACAATGAGTTGGACGAACGGGGTTGGCCGTGCGTGCGGTGTGCTGCTCGATGCCATCGTTCGTGTGCTCGCACTCACGCGCATCAATCCCAATGTCCTGACTCTGATGGGGCTGGCGGTGAATACTTACGCCGCATTCCTGTTCGGATACGCCAACGGCGAGAACCAGCGCCGATTATTCTTCTACGCCGGGCTGGTCATCATCGGTTCAGGATTTTTCGATCTCGTGGATGGACGCGTCGCCCGCGCCTCGAACCAGGTAACGCGATTCGGCGGATTTTTCGACTCTGTGGTGGACCGCTACAGCGATGCTTCTCTGTTCTTCGGCCTGTTGGTCTTCTACGCCCGCGGCAACCGTTTCTTCTACGTCGTACTCACGGCGCTCGTCATGATCAGCGCCATCATGGTCAGTTACGCCCGGGCGCGCGCGGAGTCGCTGATTGGCCAGTGCCGCGTCGGATTCCTGGAACGCCCGGAACGCCTGGTACTGCTCATCATCGGAGCGCTCTTCAACGTAATGGCCCCAGTGCTCTGGGTGATCGCAGTGTTGTCCACGATCACAGTAGTTCACCGCATCATCTACACCTGGCAGCGGACGCGCGAGATGGAAGTCTCAACGGCCGGCCGCGCCGCCTGATAGACACTGCCCCCACGGCTGCGCACGAGTAATCGCCCATACGTTAAAGGGTCCCACCCGGTTCAGCCGATCAGTCTGTTATGGCGAACCAGGTTGGAACAATTGACGACAGGCCCCGACTAAGCGCGCACCAGAAAGCGCTCAAAGTCAATCTCGACCCCGTCCGTTACGGCACTTTCGCCGAGATCGGCGCCGGACAAGAAGTCGCGCGTTGGTTTTTTAAGGTCGGAGCCGCGGCCGGCACAATCTCAAAATCCATCTCCGCCTATGACATGGCGGTAAGTGATGCCATCTACGGCCGATCCAAGCGGTACGTATCCCGCGAACGCCTGCAGAGCATGCTCGACTACGAACATGGCCTCAATCTCGAACGACTGCGGACGTCGCGTGGAGACAGCACTGCTTTCTTCGCCTTCGCCGACACCGTGGCCGCTCGCAACTTTCAGGGCACGAACGAGTGCCACGGCTGGATGGGGGTGAAGTTTCAAGCGCACCCGCGAGACGACGACAGCCAAATCATCATCCACGTTCGCATGCTCGATCACGAAAACAGTTTGCAGCAGGAGGCGCTGGGCATCGTCGGCGTCAATCTGCTGTACGCCGCGTTCTTCCTGCACTACAAGCCACAACTGATGCTCGAATCCCTGCTCGACGATCTGACCACGGATCGCATCGAGATCGACATGATCGAATTTTCAGGCATCGAGTTCCGCCACGTCGACAACCGCGTGATGAGCCTGAAGTTGGTACAAGTTGGCCTGACCGGCGCGGCCATGTTCGGACCCACCGGGGAGGTACTGCAACCGGCGGAGGTATTGCGCAAACGGCCCATCCTGGTGGAACGGGGCAGCTTTCGTCCGGTCACCAAGGTCAACATCGACATGATCGACTGCGCTCGCGAACGCTTTGCCGCAGAGCCTGAGGTGAATGCGGATCAGGTGGTCGAACTGATGGAGATCACGATGCGAAACCTGCTCGCCACCGGGGAGATCGACTTGAACGATTTTCTGGCGCGCGCCGACCTGGTCGCGGCCGCTGGCAAAACGGTTCTTATCTCCGACTACTTCGAATACTATCGGCTGGCCGCCTACCTGACGCGCTATACGACCGGGCCCCTGGCCGTAACGATGGGTGTGTCCAGCCTGGTGGATTTGTTCAAAGAGCAATATTACGCAGGGCTGGAAGGAGGAATCCTGGAGGCCTTCGGCAAACTCTTCACCAAGGACTTGCGGGTGTATGTCTATCCCCACAAGGACCAGACGACGGGCCAGCTCACCACGGTGGAGAACGCCGCGATCCCGGAGGAAATGCGGAGCCTGTATCGTCACTTGGTGGAGCGAGGCAGAATCAAGCAGATGGACAACTTCGACGACGGCGTTCTGCACATTTTCTCGCGCGATGTCCTGCGAAGAATCAAGGACGACGACGCTTCCTGGGAAGCCATGGTGCCGCCGGAAATTGCCGGGGTGATCAAACGCCGCCGTTTCTTTGGGTATCGTGAAAAAGAAGCTCCGGATGTTGTTTTGGCAAAGTGAGGCGAGCGGCTGTGACCGCTTCCGCCGGAACAGATCGCCAACTCCGACGTGGCATCAAAACGCTCCAGTGCTAGACTATTGCGTCGCTCGGGAGAACCCTGATTGCCAACCAATCCCGTACTCGTTGTGCACGGCGGCGCCTGGGCGATGCCCGATGAAGTGGTCGACGCTCACCTCAACGGCGTACGCAATGCCGCTGCCGCCGGATGGCGCGTCCTCGAGCGCGGCGGATCTTCACTCGACGCAGTAGAAGAAGCGGTGGTCGTTATGGAAGACGACGAGACGTTCGACGCCGGCCGCGGCAGCTTCCTCAATCGCGACGGCAAAGTTCAACTCGACGCTCTCATCATGGACGGGGGCACTCTGCGCGCGGGCGGCGTCGGCTGCGTGGAGCGGATCGCTAATCCTGTCCGCGCCGCGCGCAAAATTCTGAGCGAGAGCCCGCATGTGTATTTCGTCGGCGAAGGCGCGGAACGATTCGCCGCCGAGCACGGTATTGCCCTTTGCCGGAACGAAGACCTGATCATTCCCCGCGAGATCGAACGTCTGCAGGAATATTTGTCACGCGGCGAAGATCGTCGCGAAGATATTTTTGCGCCCGCAATTTCGCATGACACCGTCGGCGCCGTCGCCCTCGACCGCGACGGCAACATCGCCGCGGCTACTTCCACGGGCGGCACGTTGGCCAAAGCTCCCGGGCGTCTGGGCGATTCTTCTTTGATCGGCTGCGGATGCTACGCCAACAATGAGAGCGCGGCCGCATCAACGACCGGCTGGGGAGAGCCCATCATGAAACTCGTCCTCGCCAAGTGGGCCGCCGACCGGGTCGAATCCGGCAGCACGCCGGAATGGGTCGTGCAGGAAGCGATGAACTATCTGAAACAGCGCGTCAACGGCCACGGTGGAATGATTCTGCTCGACGCCCAGGGCCGCTTCGGCATCGCTCACAACACGCCGCGTATGGCATGGGCGATACGGACATCGCAGACGGACGAAGCGGGAACCGAGCGGAACGGCTAAAAACAGGGCAGCGTCCGTGCGAGAAAACGGAGGAGTAAGGGCCCATTGACACATGCTTGACTCGCGCCTAGGCTGACATTTATGGAAGTACATCTTACGCCCGACCAAAAAGCGTTTGTCCGTCAGGCTATTGAGAGCGGGCGGCTGCAGGCGGAGGAAGACGCGATTCAGGAAGCGCTTTCGTTATGGGAAGAGCGCGAGCGTACACGAGCGGAAATCCTCGCCGCCGTTGACGTGGCCGAGGCTTCCCTGGCGCGCGGCGAAGGCCGCACGATCACGCAGGAATCCATGCGGCAGCTTGCTGACGAAGTGCAACAGCGCGGCCGCGCTCGTCTAGCCGCCGAGTCATCTTCTCCACGCTGATGGCGCATCGCGTCGCACCGCAGGCCGAAGCGGAACTCGACGAACTCTGGCACTACGTAGCGACAGAAAGTGGAAGCATCGAGATCGCAGACCGGCTCCTCAACTCCCTCACGGAACGCTTTTTCCTTCTCGCCAGGTACCCGCGCATTGGCCGCCGCCGCGACGAAGAGTTGCGCCCCGGACTCCGTAGTTTTCCCGTGGGCCAATACATCGTGATTTATCGCATCGACGGTGAAGACGTGCTAATCCTTCATGTGATCCGCGGGAGTAGGGACATCAAAACACTGTTGCGACATTCGAACCGTGAGTAGGAGGGGGGGGAATTCAGCCCAATGGAAACTGCTCTGTGGCGTGACTATCTGAGCGCGGCCATCCGCTACTGGGAGCCGCGCCGCATTTTCTACAACCTCGCGCTCGCCGTGGTGGTTGTGCTCCACATCGTCAGCGGATGGCCGTCTTCGCGGGAGTCTCTCAATTTCAACGGACTATTGCTGCTGTTTGCGCTGGCCGTCCTCGCCAACGTCGCGTATTGCGCCGCCTACGTGGTGGACATTGTTGTGCAGATGTCAGGATTTCGAGATACCTGGCTCAAAATGCGGTGGATTCTGTTTGCGATCGGCGCGGTATTTGCGGCAATCCTGACGCATTTCTTCGCGTTCGGGATCTTCCATCAAGGCTGATCGGCTTCATACCGGGTACCGTCACCAAGGGACGCAATTGCAGGCGGGCCGGTGCGATCAAAGTCACGCCCAATAAAAAACGGACAGCCTGGAGCCCCCCAAGGCTGTCCCGATATACCCTCCCGGTTAGAAGGGCGATCTGTAAGTGAAGTTACCCGCCGCACATTGCAGCAATGTTGCGATTGAGTGAAAATCTCGTGAAATCCGGCCGGGCACCCATTCCTTTTTGTGTCCGAAGTCACGCAGCGCTGTGATTCACCGCGCTGCGAGCTGCCCGGGAAGCGCTGCTAATATTGAGCATTGAATCAGATCGAGGATCGCTGGCCGCTGCCGGTGGAGGATCCCATGGCCCACAAGACGGATGAGTCTCGCAAGCTGCAGAAGCGCGCCGAACAGTTCATCCCGGGAGGCGTGAACTCTCCGGTGCGCGCCTTTCGCGCCGTGGGAGGCGACCCGCTTTACATCGTGCGCGGCCAGGGGTCCCATATCTGGGACGCCGACGGTAACGAATACGTGGACTACATCGGGTCCTGGGGACCGCTGATCCTGGGCCACGCCGCCCCTACGGTGGTCGAGGCCGTCATTTCCGCGGCTCGCAATGGAACCAGCTTCGGCGCGTCCACGCCCGCGGAAGCCGACCTTGCCGAATTGGTGATTTCCGCTTTCCCGCACATGCAGAAAGTTCGCTTCGTAAGCTCCGGCACGGAAGCGACCATGACGGCGATTCGTCTGGCGCGCGCTTACACGAAACGCAAATATATTGTGAAGTTCGAAGGCTGCTATCACGGACACGCCGACGCCCTGTTGGTCAAAGCCGGATCGGGCGTCGCGACCCTCGGCATCCCCGGCTCAGCGGGCGTTCCCGAAGAGTTCACCCAGTTCACACTGGCTCTGCCTTTCAACGACATCGATGCTCTCGAGCAGACCTTCAAAAAATTCCGCCATCAGATCGCGTGCGTGATCGTGGAACCGGTCGTCGGCAACATGGGATGCGTCCCACCCGCTCGCGGATACCTCGAATCCCTGCGCGCTCTAACCACGCAAGACAAAGCGCTGCTGATTTTCGACGAAGTGATGACCGGCTTCCGTCTCGCTTTCGGCGGAGCGCAGGAGTTGTATGCCATTCAACCCGACCTGACCACGATGGGAAAAATCATCGGCGGTGGCCTGCCTGTCGGCGCTTACGGAGGCCCCAACGAGATCATGAACCTCGTCGCTCCCCTCGGCCCCATGTACCAGGCGGGCACGTTATCTGGAAACCCACTGGCGATGTCCGCAGGCTACGCCACGCTGCGTTATCTGCGCGACCACAAAGAAATCTACGCGAAGCTGGAAAAGCTCGCCTCTCAAGTCGTTACCGGAGTTGTTGCCGCAGCGAAAGATGCCGGTGTGACCATGTGCCACAACCGCGTAGGCTCGATGTTCACTTGGTTCTTTGCACCGGGGCCAGTCACCGACTGGACGTCCGCCGCCAAGTCCGACACCGAAGCCTTTGGACGCTTCTTCCGCGCCATGCTGGAAAACGGCATCTACCTGCCGCCATCGCAATTTGAGGCCGCCTTCCTCGGAGCGGCGCACACGGAACGCGATGTGCAGCAAACCATAGCGACGGCGAAGCGGGCATTTACGATGGCGGTGGCGTAGGAAGAATGGTGGTTTGCGAAAGGCGGATGTTACCGCAGCCTGACCTATGCAACCCGCTATTAGCCCGGAAACGGTTGTAGAATCCCCAACATGAAGGCATTCGACAGTGGGCGTGAAGCCAAAGAGTTCTTGATCTCCAGAATTGTCTTGGAAGCGCAGCGCGAGAACGTTCTGCTCTCAGAGGTCGAGCGTAAAATGCTCTACTTCACGGAAAGTGGATGGACGCTTCCTGATATGACCGCAGTTTCTGAGGACTTTGATCGTGACTACGACCAGAATGAATACGAACAGAAGATTGCAAAACTTATTCGAAAAGCCGCCAAGCACGACTACAAGGAATCTCGTGAAGAATATGACTCGTGGTGGTCCGCAATCCGTTTTCTCAATAGAGAGGATCACTACATTTCGGTGATGATAAGGGTTGCTGATTTGCGGCCTGCTGGCGATCAACTGAGACTTTTTGGAACTGCACTTGCCATCGTAATCTGTTTACTGCTCGGTACTTTCCTTTCTGTTGAGTACCAAATCGACTTCTCAAAATATGTACAGTCCCGAGGCGTTCTCACTTTCTATATCTGGTCAACTGGCGTTTGTGCAGTGGTTGCCTATTTTCTTCTCCGATTCATCATCGGCAGGAAAAGAACCGACGACTTGACCTCCAAGGTATTGGAAAGACTTGTCCGAATTTATCAACGCGGACTGTGAGGCGAAAAATGTCGCAAACGGGCAATCTCAATAAATATCAAGCACCTCAGTAGATCCATTCAAGACGGGATCGACCGAGGCCTACGCCCCTACCCAGTTGCCGCGAGCTGATGCCTGACTCCCATCATCTCCCTCAATGTCACAAACTCAAATCCTTGATCCTTGTAGCGTCGGATCAG
>JAYTFO010000165.1:0-3069 GCA_043734305.1 Acidobacteriota bacterium
CTCATCAACCAATAGCCGCTGCCGACCGCGAGAAAGATGATAAACGGCATGTAAATTGTGAACGTCAGCAGCAATCCGTGCAGCACAACCTCAATCTGCTGATATGGGACTCCGCTCTCAACGACAAACCGGCCGCCGTTGGGAGTGCTGAATTCCAGAGCATCGATCAGCAGTTCATGCCCATCGAGTCGAATCCTCCGGGAGCGGCCCTTTTCGTCGGAATTGGGCAACGGAACTCGCGACGGGTCGAACGAACCATCCTTGGGCGTGGCGGAAACGTAAATGACCCCAGCACCATCGTGAATCACCCGGACGAATTTGCTGTTTACCTCCGGCGCGTAGCTCTCGTTGATTTCGGTCGAGAGCCATGCGGGCGGTTTCTCTGGCAGTTGGGTTAGCAACTTCGTTCCGATCGTGCGGCACTCGGAAGCCAGCGTCTTTTGCAGATTCCAGTCGAGGTAGCGTTCCAGGCCAAGGTACACGGACACGCCAAATATCATCAGCGCGCCCGCCAGGAGCGCCGCATACCAGGCGGTGATGCGAAAGCGAAGCGACCGCGTGTTCACGATTGCGTCCCATTACTGATGGCGTATCCGACACCGCGCACGGTGCGGATTAGCTTGTACTCGTAAGGGTCGTCAACTTTACTGCGCAGATGCCGTACGTAAACGTCGACAATGTTGGTAATGCCGTCAAAACTCTGGTCCCACACATGTTCGATGATCATGGTTCTCGACAACACGCGGCCTGCATTCGACATGAGGTATTCCAGCAAAGAATATTCCTTGGAGGTCAGATCGATGCGCTTGCCGGCTCGCTTCACCTGCTGTGAGAGGCGATCGAGTTCCAGATCTCCCACGCGCACCACGCTGCTGCGGCTGACGGGGCCACGTCGCAGCAAGGCTTTCACACGCGCCAGGAGTTCGGCGAAAGCAAAGGGCTTGGTGAGATAGTCGTCCGCCCCGGCCTCAAAGTTACCGACTTTGTCAGCCACCGCATCGCGGGCCGTAAGGACCAGCACCGGAACATTCGAATTCTGACTGCGAATGCGGCGCAGCACCTGGGTGCCGTCAATCTTCGGGAGCATCAGATCAAGGACGATGAGGTCGTAGTGATAGGTGGTGGCAAGATCGAGGCCGGCCTGGCCATCCGCGGCAACGTCAACCGCAAAGCGCTCGGCCATGAGTCCGCGCGCGACAAAGCTCGACACCTTCGTCTCGTCCTCAACCAGCAGGATGCGCATACTGCCCTCGCCGTCTAGTATATTGCGGTTTCAACATGAACCCTAAACGAAGGTGAGATGAAAATGTGTTCAGACGGCATCGGTCCCTGTCCGGTGGGGCAGGCAGTCCGGTTTCCACGATCGTTTTTTCACGCCGTCTGAACGAAGTTTCATTTAACCTTCATGGGAAGTTAATGTCAGCAACCGAGCATCGAAGTCCCTCATGATCACTCGATTTTTTGCCCCGCTAATTCTGCTCGCGTGCGCCATCGCCCATGGTCAGGCGTCTGCGCCGGACCACTGGATCGCCATCCGCGCCGGACGACTTTTTGATGGAAAGTCCGAAAAACTGGCGGCCAACCAAGTCGTACTGATCAAAGGCGATCGCATCGCGGAGGTGGGCCCGGCGGAGAGAGTGAAAATTCCGGCAGGCGCTGAAGTGATTGACCTCAGCCACGCGACGGTACTGCCGGGTCTGATCGACACGCACACCCACGTTTTCGGCAACGGTCCCGACCTGGAAGCGCAGATCCTGCGCGACTCCTACCAATACCGCACCCTGACTGCGCTGGCGAATGCCAACAAAGACATGATGGCCGGCTTCACCACGCTGCGCGACCTGAAGACCCTGGGCGCGATGTACAGTGACGTGGACTTGCGCAACGCGATCGACCGCGGCGTGGTGCAAGGCCCTCGCATGCAGGTCTCTACCCGCGGAATTCAAACCACCGGCGGCTTCCTGATGAACGGCTACTCCTCGGAGGTCTCGGTTCCCATGGCACTGCAAGTGGTGGACTCGCCGTGGGCCGCCCGGGAAGCCGTGCGTGAGCAAATCGCGCACGGCACCGACTGGATCAAGTTATACGCGGCGTATGAATTTCACTTCACGAGCGAAGGCAAGATGGTGATCCCGCCAACCTTCACCGCTGAGGAAGTCGCGGCGATTGTGGATGAGGCCCACAAGAAAGGGCACAAGGTTTCTTGTCATGCTTTTGGTGGCGAAGGCCTGCGCAACTGTTTGAACGCAGGCGTCGAGTCCATCGAACATGGGGTGGATCTCACCGCGAGCGATCTCAAGATGATGGTGGATAAAGGAATCTATCTGGTACCGACGCTCTATCACTACCAACTGGACCGCGAGCACGACCTGAAGAAGTATGGCGGACACAGCGTGGCGGAGATTTCGGAACGTAGCTTTCCGAGAGCGGTGGCGGCTGGAGTCAAGATTGCCTTCGGATCGGGAGCCGGCCCGTTTGCGCATGGAAGCCAGACGAAGGAATTCGCCTACATGGTGAAATTCGGAATGACCCCGGCGCAAGCGATTCGGGCGGCAACGTCGGCAGCGGCGCAACTCATGGGATGGCAGGATCGGGTCGGCTCGCTTGAAGCGGGAAAGTTCGCCGACGTGGTCGCGGTCAGCGGCGATCCAACGGTCGACATCACCGAACTTGAACGCGTAAAGTTCGTGATGAAAGGTGGCTACGTCTTCAAGAATGACCTGAAGGGAAACGAATGAGCAGCGGCATAAGAAGGCGTGACTTCCTGACAAACGCCACTGGACTGGGAGCCACGCTTGGGATCATCCTGGGCGGCTCGGAACTGGCCCCCGGCAACGAGACCGCGCCCCAACCCTGCGCGGAGCCTGCGTTTCCTCAGGTGCAGAAGCTGACCGCAAATATTGCCGAGTTTGTGGTCAGCACACGCTATGCGGACATTCCTTCGGAGGCGCTCGAACTGGGCAAGAAATCGATCCTGGACGGACTTGGACTCGCGCTCAGCGGGTCGAAAGCGGAGACCGCGGGGTTGATCGAGGAATACACCAAATCCTTCGGCTTTCATCCCGGCGG
>JAYTFO010000166.1:0-4205 GCA_043734305.1 Acidobacteriota bacterium
CACCGTGATCGATCTCAGCAGCGAGCAGGCGATATGGACGATCAAGTTTGACCGCTCGGTCCGTCCCATGGCGTTTGAAACACGGGCGGATGGATCGACCAGCCGCATCTTCGTCCAACTCTCCGGGCTGAACGGATTCGCAGTTGTGGATTTTGCCAAACGAGCTGAGGTGGCGCGGATCACTTTGCCGGATCAGCCCGGCGGATTTGGAATTGCAGAGGGCCGAACCGGAACTCCCTCGCACGGCATCGGGGTCGCTCCGGATGGAGATTCGCTTTGGGTGAACAGCACCATGGCCAATGCCGTCTTCAAATATTCGTTGCCCGATCTCAAGCTGATGGGATACGCCAAGCTGCCTGAAGTGCATGCGCCGGGACGCGCGTCTTCCGGGGCGGTGCCGGAGTGGATCACATTTAAGCCGGACGGCAAGCTCGTCTATGTTTCGGACTCTGCAGCGCGATTGGTTTCGGTGATTGATGCCAAGACCCTCAAGCAAGTGGCTGCGATCCCGGTCGGAGAAGTTCCCAAGCGAATGAACACGCTGGTTCTCCACTGATGGTCCGCTACGCGATCCCATGGAAGAGGAATCATGTCTGAGTCCGCTATGAATTCTGCGCCAGCCGGGGCGGGCCTGTCTTCCAGTTCCGATTCCGAGGTCGCTCGACGAGCCCGGCATCGCATCGCGCGACGCGTGTTGCCCTTCGTTTTCTTGCTCTATGTGATTGCTTTCCTGGACCGCATGAACGTTGGGGCCGCGGCTCTGCAAATACCCCACGATCTTGGTTTCAGTGAAGGTGTAATTGGCTTTGGAGCGGGCATTTTCTTCCTCGGGTACTTCCTGCTGGAAATTCCCGGCGCACTAATCGTGGAGCGGTGGAGCGCGCGCCGCTGGATCGCGCGCATCATGATTTCGTGGGGCCTGGTTACGGTCTTTATGGCCTTCATCCACACCGCCCGGCAATTTTATCTGGTGAGATTCCTGGTGGGCGCCGCTGAAGCTGGGTTTTTCCCCGGCATCATTGTCTACCTGACGCACTGGTTCCGCTACGAGGACCGGGCCAAGGCGATCGCCGTTTTCTACGCTGCCAATCCAATTTCTTACATCATCGGTTCGCCGCTCGCAGGATTGTTGCTCGGCCTTTCGTGGCTTGGGCTGAAGGGCTGGCGGTGGCTGTTCATCATCGAAGGAATCCCGGCGGTTTTGTTAGGAGTCATCACCATCTTCTACCTGACGGACTGGCCCGCGCAGGCGAAGTGGCTTCCCGACGATGAACGCTCGTGGATTACCGGCGAGCTCCAACGGGAAAAGGAAGCGAAGAAGCGAACCCGTTCGTACAGCATAGGGGAAGCCTTCCGGCATCGCGATGTGCTGCTGCTGACGCTTTGCTATTTTTGTGCGATGACGGGCAGCTACGGCATCGGGTTCTGGCTGCCGACAATCCTGAAACGCATTTCCGGACAGAGCGATTTCAAAGTAACCCTGCTGGCCGCCTTGCCCTACGTTGTCGCGCTGATCGTTCAGCAAGTGAATGGCTGGCACTCCGATCGTACCCGCGAGCGCCGCTGGCACGCGGCCGTTCCAGTATTCCTTTGCGGAGCCGGTCTTGCTCTTGCCGTGCTGTATCGCTCCAACCCCACGGTTTCCATTGTGTTGCTCGTCCTCGGCGGCGGGGCTTTCTATGGTTTTCAGCCCTGTTTTTGGGCAGTGCCCACTCTCTTTCTGGGCGAGTCCGCGGCGGCGGCTTCGATTGGACTGATTAATTCCGTGGGCAACCTGGGTGGGTTTGTCGGGCCGCTGGTCATGGGCTATCTCGCTACTCGAACGCATTCCTTTACCGCAGGTTTGTTGTACCTGGTCGCGAGTTTGTTTCTGTCAGGCGTCCTCATGCTCGTGGTTGGGGCGAGGGCTGCGCCCGTCGTGCCCGTGAAGACAGCAGGACGGGCTTGATCCTGGAAGGGAACTCGCACGTGAGGCCAACAACGCGAATTGTTTTTAATGTTGGTTTAATGCGCATTTCATGTCGATGCGGCACATTAGTGAGTAGCGAACGTCTGCCATCATTTGGGCCAATCAGCTCGCAGTGAATTCGACAACTTCTTGGAGGGTAAAAGTGAAACGATCGGTAGCACGGATTTTCTCGGCAGTACTTGTGATGCTTGCGGTCGGCGCGTGGGCACAGGACAAAGCGCCGCTGGTTCTTGAGCAATCCATTGCGCTTCCGGAACTGCACGACGGCGACTTCGATCACTTCGTCGCCGACGTTGCCGGCAACCGCCTGTTCGCGACTGCGGAAGAGAACTCGAAGGTTCTGGTTTTCGATCTCAAGACCAACAAACTGGTCCACACCATCGACGATCTCAAGGCTCCGCACTCGATGCTCTATCGTGCCGACCTGAAGAAACTGTTCGTGGTGGACGGCGACCTCGGCGAAGTCAAGATTTACGACACCGAGTCCTATAAGCCTGCAGGCAGCGTGAAGCTCAGGGAAGGCGCCGACGCCAGCTCCTACGATCCCAAGACGAAATACCTGTACGTCGTCAACGGCGGGAAAGACGCGAAACTTGCCAACGCCTATATCAGCATCATCGACACCACCACCGCCAAGACCGTGGGCGAGATCAAGATCGATTCCAACGACGTCGAAGGGATCGCATTCGAGACGTCAGGGCCCCGGATGTATGTCGATATCCGCGGCAACAACTCGGTCGAGGTTTTTGACCGGGACAAGCGTACCCTGCTGGCGACCTGGTCGGTTGCGCAGGACGCCAAGAAGCCCACAGCCATCGCGCTCGATGAGAAGGGGCATCGGCTGTTTGTCGGGACTCGCGATCCTGGGAAGCTGCTCGTGCTGGATTCGGAGTCTGGCAAAGTGGTCAACCGCCTGCCTGCCGCGGCCATGGTGGATGACATGGCTTACGACGGCAGCAGCAAACGCATCTATTTTGCGGGAACGCTGTTCCTTGACGTCTTTCGTCAAAGCGATGCCGATCACTATGACCGAATTGGGCATATCCCGACGTCATTTCGCGCCAAGACAGCAATTCTGATTCCAGAACTGAATCGCTTTTACCTGGGAGTTCCTCATCACGAGAATCAGAATGCCGAAGTTCGCGTTTACAAGGTGCTGCCCTAAGAGGGGTGATAGAAGAGTGCCGACAAATACGAAGCCATAGGAAAAATTCCAACCCGGGCTGGCGCGGACACATCGTTCTGGTCGCCCGAACTCAATCGCCTTTATGTTGCCGCTCCTGCGAATGACAAGGAAGGCGCCGCGATCCTGGTATACGCACCCCAGGAGTGACGGAGTTGGCCGTCATCAGACCTTGGCTGCTAGTGCCGAGACCTCGGCTGCGATCGCTTTCCCCATCTCCTCGGTTCGCGCGTTGCCCCCAATGTCGGGAGTGAGCGGATCGCGGCTGGCGATGACTTTGAAAATGGCCTGTTCGACCGCGTGAGCGGCCTGCTTCTCGCCCAGATGCTCCAACATCATGGCACCGGACCAAATTTGCGCAACGGGATTGGCGATCCCTTTGCCTGCGATGTCGGGAGCCGAACCGTGAACAGGCTCGAACATCGAGGGGAACTCCCGTTCGGGATTCAAGTTGGCGGAAGGTGCAAGGCCCATCGATCCCACCACAGCCGCCCCGAGATCCGACAGAATATCTCCAAAGAGATTTGATCCCACTACCACGTCGAAGCGATCGGGGTGACTCACAAAGTGAGCGCTCAGAATATCGATGTGGTATTGATCCGCTTTTACTTGCGGATAGTTCTTGGCAATCGTGTTGAAGCGTTCGTCCCAGAAAGGCATGGTAAAGACAATGCCGTTGGATTTCGTCGCCGATGTGACATGGCATCTGCGGGTCTTGGCGAGCTCGAACGCGTATGTGACGATGCGGTCGCAGCCTTGGCGCGTGAATACTGTCTCCTGAATTGCCATCTCCAGATCGGTATTGCGGTGCAGTCGCCCGCCCACTTCGGAGTACTCACCTTCATTGTTTTCCCGGACGATGCAGAAATCGATCTCCCCTGCCCGACGGTCACGAAGCGGGCTCTGGATGCCCTCCAAGAGGCGACAGGGGCGCAAATTGACATACTGCTTGAACGCGCGGCGAATGGGGATCAGCAGCCCCCAGAGTGAAATGTGGTCTGGTACTCCCGGATATCCCACCGCTCCGAGATAGATGGCGTCGAAACGACGTAG
>JAYTFO010000167.1:0-5320 GCA_043734305.1 Acidobacteriota bacterium
CTTTGCCTGGAAATCGCCTTCAGGGCGAAGGCAATACTTTCATTTGAGGCCTCCGACGGACTAGTCCCAGTACCCCGTGCCGGCCCGGGCAGCCAGGTACTCCACCAACTCCGCCACCGTCATGCCCGAATTGAGCATTCCGATCATTTGATCGGCGCTGACATCCACCTGCTTGCCCAGCAATACCAGCTTGGTGATCGCCCGCTCCAGGACCTCTTGCTCAGCAAAGGTCGTAGGCTCGGCCGCACCCATGTCACGACTCGCCGGATAATAGGCCTCTTCCATAGCACGCTCCCAGGTACTATTCCACAGCGCGGGCGGCCATTCGGTATGATCGCCGACGTTCTCCAGAAAATAGCCCGTAGCCGGGTCGTGGGTCTGTGATCTTCCTTACAAATCTTTGTGACGGTATCCCTTCCGGTTCCAAATTGGGAGGCACCGGCACCACAGGTCCCCGGCCTCCCCCCATGAACGGTGGTGCATCGCCAACCCGGTGCTCACCAAATTGTTTTTCACATAGCCCGGTGCTACCATTCATTCATAGATAGAGAACATGAGGAGGAAGTTATGTCCGATCGTGACGGTAACAGTTTTGTATGGTTCCTGGCGGGTCTCGGCATTGGCGCCGTTGTAGGCGTACTCTACGCACCGCGCTCCGGAGACGAGACGCGCGAAGCCTTGCTGGCGAAGGCGCAAGAAGGGCGGGAGCAAGTTCGCCACAAAGCCCGCAAAGTACGGGAACAGGCCGAAGACTGGGTGGAACGCGGCCGCGACGTCGTTAACCAACAAAAAGACCAGTTGCGGACTGCCTATGAGGCAGGCCGTCAAAAATATCGTGAGACCACCTCCGCCGCCACCGAACCACCCAGCGGCGTCTAACGGAACGAACACGAGCACAAGCACAAGGACCAAGACCAGCAGTCCCGGTGACAGTATTCATGGATGACAACCTGCTCAAAGTGTTTATCGCGCTGACTGCGTTTGCAGTCGTGCTCCAGGCCGGAATTTTAGTCGCCCTCTATCTCATGGTGCGCAAGAGCACCGCCCGCATGGACGCGCTCGCCACAGAAGTCACCTCCAAAGCCCTGCCCACGCTGGAGATCGCGCAGAGCATGCTGATCGAGCTGCGTCCGAAGATCGAGACCCTGGCCAGCAACGCCGCCGACTCGACCACCATTCTGCGCATACAGTTGGGACGCCTCGACGCCACCCTCAGCGATGTCCTCGACCGCACCCGCCTGCAAGTCATCCGCGCCGACGAACTCCTCAATCGCACCATGGACAAAGTCGAGGAGACCACCGAAGTAGTCCACAAAACCGTTCTCTCGCCCCTGCGCCAGGTTTCTGGCCTGATGAGCGCCCTCAGCACCGGAGTCGAAGTCTTCCTAGGCCAGAAAAAACGCCAACCCCGCAACGGCATGGGCGTCCCGCAAGACGAAATGTTTATTTGAAAATGTAGCGCCGGCGCCTCGCCCGCAGTGTGGCGCAGGCGCCCTCGCCCGCCGCAACCCATTCACAGCCGGCAATGCGCACGCCATCGCTTCGCGCCTGAACTCACACAGCCACCCGCTCCTTGGGATTCTCCGCCGAAGTCGCCCCATCCAATTCCCGCGCCTGGTCGCCGTGAAAGAAAATCATGTGGACAAGGAACATCAAAATCAGCACGCCCCCAAACGTACAGACGATCGTCGCTCCGGTCGGCAGGTCGAGCAGCACAGAAAAATAAACGCCCAATGCCGAGACCAACGTGCCCATCGTCCATCCGATGGCCAGCCGCCGGCCGATTTTGTCGGCGAACAACATCGCTCCCACCGAAGGCACGATCAGATAACAGAACACCAGCAACACGCCTGCGATCGCCACCGATGAAGTCACCACAAATCCAAACGATGCGTAAAACAGAAAATCCCACAACCGAATGTTCAGACCGCTCGCCTCGGCCTTGGCGGTGTCCGTGGATATCAGCAGGAATTTCTTGCGGAAAAAATAATGAAATACGCCGATCACCCCATAGAGCACCGCCGTCTTCAGAACTTCCGCCCTGGATACGGCCAGGATGTTCCCCACCAGCATGTCCTTGAGATGTTCGGTTTCGCCCGTCGCCTTGCTCATGGCGAGAATGGCGGTTGCCGAAGCGACCGCATAAGCAATGCCGATGAACGCTTCCTGCGGAATGTGTCCACGACGCGAGCGCGCCAGAGAAAAAATGCCTGCGCCCAGGAAAGTAAATCCCAGACTCAGGAAGTACGCGCCTCGTCCGTGCGGATCCATTCCCATCAGGATCGCAATGGTCGCGCCCAGAGCGGCGATCTGCGCCAGCGCCAGGTCCACGAAAATAACCCCGCGCTCAACTACATGAACGCCCAGATACGCGTGAATCCCGGTCAGGATCAGGCTGGCAATAAACGGCCAGATTAAAAAAGGAAGTATGTCCATGAATCTCCTTGACAACTTTTAAAACTGTCATCCCGCCAACGATTGAATCATTGAGAGATTGATTCATTGATTCATTCCGGTCGGCCTTTCCAATGATTCAATGCCTCAATGCCTCAATGATTCAAAGCTACGGGTTCGCCTGAAACGCTTTAATCAGCAACCCGATATCGTAGTCGAAGAGCTGAAAATAATTCGTGATCTCTTTCACTCCGCCCACCGACGGCATGTATTCCACCACCGTTCCCTCCGTTTGCCGCGCAATTGAATCGGGTGTCTTTCGATCGAAATAGGGCTCTACCATGATGACCTTCACATGATCGCGCTTCATCATGTTGCTCAGCTCAAAGGTATGGCTCGGCGTCGGAGGAATCCCCGGCCGTGGCTCTACGAAGCCGACAACATCCAATCCAAAATGTTTGGCGAAATTCGGCGCGGAGTTGTGGTATGTCACGACCTTCCGCCCGCGATAAGGCTTCATGTCCGCTTCCCACTTCTTTTCCGCTTCCGTAAGGCGGTGATCGAAGTCCTGATAGCGCTGCTGAAAGTAGCCAGCATCTTCCGGGTCAATCTCCGCGAATTTCGCAGCGAAGCCTTTGGCGACTCGCCGTCCGTTGTCCGGATCGAGCCAGTAATGCGGGTTTCCAAGGGGATGCACATCTCCCATGGCGCGTGTAATCGAGCCTTGCGGGATTTCCAGAATCTCCGCGAACTGCGAAGCATCCAGATATCCATTCGCACCCAACTGAATCCGCGAGTTTCCGCACTGCGCGATCAGCGGCGGCAGCCAGCCGATTTCCAACTGCAGCCCCACCACCACCAGCAAATCCGCCTGCCGCAGTTTCAGAAGAAAGCTCGGCTTGGCTTCGACGAAGTGCGGGTCCTGATAACCCTTCGCCATCGACTCGACGTTAACCTTGTCGCCGCCCACTTCTTGCACCAGCGCCGCCAGGTCGGTCGTCGCAGTCACGATATTCAACTTCTTCGCGGCCGCCGTCTGCGGAGAAATCAAGCCCGCAACCAGAACCGCTGCCAACATCAATCCATACTTCGAAACAATGCTATTCATGAAATCTCCTAAAAAGGATGCGCACCGTGCGCTCCCAGTGAAAACAATAGCTGCAACAATAGTTCGTTCGCCTTCTGGCCGGTGGCATAGTTCGTAAAGCGATATTGTCCCCGAACCTGGCTGAACTCGCTGGGCCAGTAGGTCAGCATCACCGACCCACCCTTGTCTGTTAGATTAGCTGCTCGCGCTTCATCCGACCAATCGAAGCGGCCGCCCACGAACCACCGCCGTTTGAACTGGTACTCGCCCGACGCATACATGCCGAACGCGCGCTGCTCGCCTCCCGTCTGCTGACGCTGACTCCAGATGAACTCACTGCGCGCCACAAACGAGTTATAAATCGCGCGCCGCAACGGTTTCCAGCGCACCGTCGCATCCATTCCATAGAGGCTCGTAATGAAATCACTGCCCAGCTCGTTGTGTCCACGGGCATAGGACCCGCCGATTTCCAGATTAGTCGACTCGCTCAGATCTTTATACGCACGCAGGTGGTCCACGGTGCTCACGTCGCTCTTTTTGTGCGCCTGAAATACCAACTCGTCGCCCGACCCGGAATCTCCACGAAACATTTGTCCCGTGGCGGAAAGAAAAATTCCTTTGGGAAACGGAATGATGTGTTCAATCGAGACGCCCGCGTCGTCGATGCCATCCTCGCCCGCCACCAGGTTCTGCGTCACCAGCGGCCGATCGACAAACGGCAGCACGTGATTATGCATGGTGTTGACCTTGCCAAACGCCGACCGCATCTTGCCCACGCGCGCCACAAAACTCATCGGCAACGCCGTGAACGTGATGAACCCTTCTTCGACGTTCACGCCCTGCTCGCCGAAGGTCAGGAAGAAATCGCCTTTCGCGTACGGATCAATCACCGCTTGCACGCCGAGTTCAGATTCGTGCATTTGCAGGGAAGGCGATGGGCGAACGGAATTCCCGCCGGCATAAGCTACAAAATCGCCAATCATGCTGATATCCGGATTCAACGCCTTGGCCGCGGAACCGCCAGCGCCGCCCAGACTCACCGGCGCAGCCATAACACTTTCCACCGGAGCAGCCGCCGCCTCGGACGAAGCAGGCACCGGCGCGGCAGCGGGCGCCTGACCGCCTTGCGCCTTGAGCACGCGCACCTGGCCTTCGAGCGCGATCAGGCGGTCTTCAAGATCGCGAACCTTCTGTTGCAGCACGGCATTGTCGTCTGCCGTAGAAGATGCGCTTCCCTGTTGCGCCAGCGCCAGACTCGATACACACAATACGAATAGACAAAATCTAATCAAAGCCTTCATGACAAACTCCTGTAGAAACGGAAATCGGTGCGATCAAAACTTACAACCCGGGGAAATTACGGAAGCCTGGAAGCTTTAGAGGACGGGCGGAGCGCGCATGTCCAACCGCAGCCTGCGCAAGAAGGGCCGCACTTGCTCGGAAACCAGGAGTGTCTGGGAGCGGGTCGGGACCAAAGAGAAGAGGATCAGCAACAGCGTAAGCAGCAAGGTGTG
Source organism: Acidobacteriota bacterium (assembly GCA_043734305.1). GTDB lineage: Bacteria > Acidobacteriota > Terriglobia > Terriglobales > Acidobacteriaceae > Acidiflorens. The sequence continues at coordinate 4,996 of JAYTFO010000167.1, forward strand.
CGAGACGGCGCACACCGGACAGATTGGAGTCGCGAGCGAAAACGACGCCTGCATCCCCGCCGCGAAGGACTCTGCGGGCGGGCAAACGTGCGCTCCCTGTAACGCCAGCGCAAGACACACCACGCTCACCAGCGCCAGCACCAAGGCGTTGCAGCGGGAAAATTGTCGGCTGGAAATAATCACAATACTCTCTCAGTCAGATGCCGCAAGCATCTGAGAAGTAGCTCGCAGGTTCTCGCTTAGCCGGATTTTACCATGCGACCATGGCGCCGGCCCGCAACCATCGGTAACCTTCCCTGCCCCGGAACGTTCTAAAACATGACTA
>JAYTFO010000168.1:0-2752 GCA_043734305.1 Acidobacteriota bacterium
ACGTCTTCAAGAGTAGCCAATTCCAGATCCGCCGCCAGCGTTTTCGCGATCTCCATCCCGCGCACCACTGGGTCATGACACACGACACCAACGCCGTCCGCCGACCTCCGCACATCGAACTCAAACCCATCGCAGCCCTGCTGCAAGCAGAGTTCAAACGACGCCAAAGTATTTTCGGAAATGTGCCGAGACGCCCGTGCCCCGCGATGCCCGAGCAGCAAAGGTCGGTTCATGACAGTTCTCAGTTCCCGGTTCTCAGTTCTCAGTAGAACGCTTCATCGACAGGGAACACCCTGCCCCACTGAGAACTGAGAACCGAGAACTAAGAACTGGTTTCTTCAGTCCAAATCGAAATCCCGGATCGGTCTCCCCGTATCCGGAGTCTCTTTGGCTTTCTTCACTGCTTCCTGGAATTTCTTTTCCAGCAGCTCCGCCGAGTTCTTCTGCGCGTCGACGGACTGGCGGAAGATCGATTCGCGCCGGTTGTCATGCTCTTTCAGCGCGCGCGCTGCTTCCTCCATGTCGGCGAACATTCGCGGCTTGACCGCCGCGGTGTGGGAGATGACTGCTTTGGTGGACATATCCACCTTCATCAGCGCCCCGCAGCAAGGGCAGGTCAGATCAAAATTGGATTCGCGTTTCGCCACAACGCATGATACCGCAATCCCTCTCAGCGCGGCGCCAGATGCAATGGGAATACCTTGAAGATGTACAGCATCTCCCATCCCAGCATGACGATTGATACCACGACAACCAAGATCGCAAGGATTTCACCAAAAGTCAGGCCTCGCCGATCGGGCTCGAAATGGTGAGCTCCCAGACTCAGAATATTGAGCGTGGCAAATGCGAACACCAGCGCCCACAAGACGTTATAGATTTCTTCGCGCGTTGAGCGCAGCAAAAACAGCGCCGGCAGAATCCCCACTGCGAGCGCATGCACGGCCCGCCCCCAACTCCCAGACCAGGCGTGAGCCTGCCCCAAACCGGCGAGCAGGACTGAAGCCGAACCGCGATGCAGAACGCTGATGGGCCGAAGAAGTTTCATGGGAAAACTGGATATTACCGTGTTTGTCCGCGCAAGTCAGCCCTCTGTGCATCTTTGATTACTTTGCAGTAGTGGGTCCGTTTCAAGGTTGAGCGAGAAACTAAAACCACGAAGTATCACGAAGGCCTTTAGATTCGGGTTCCCTTCGCGGACCTTCGTGTCGTTGGTGGTGGAGGTTTTGTTTGGAATTCACTTCGACACATTACAATGGCTTGCCCATGAAAAGCGCTCGCCTTCTGATTTTATTGCTGCCCATTTTTACGATGGCCCAGAACACCCCCGCTCCCGACCTCTCCGCTGCGGCGCACCGGGCGCTCGCCGTCATCTCTGGAAAATTGCAAGCGCAGGGCTTGCAGCAACCGGTCGATGTCCTCCGCGACAGTTGGGGCGTCGCACACATCTACGCGCAGAACCAGCACGACCTCTTCTTCGCCCAGGGCTTCGTCGCCGCGCAGGACCGCCTGTTTCAAATGGAGATGTGGAAGCGCGCCGGGCAAGGTCGCCTCGCCGAAATCCTTGGACCAGCCTTCCTCGCTCGCGACGTCAACGCCCGCCTCCTCCGATATCGCGGCGACATGAAGGCCGAGTACGAGAGCTATTCGCCCGACACGCTCGCGATTCTCACCGCCTTCGCCGACGGCATCAATGCATACATCTCCAGCCTCACGACTCCCAGCGGCCCGGGCCTGCCTGTGGAATTTCAACTCGCCGAATTTTCACCCGACCCCTGGCATCCCGAAGACTGCCTGAATCGTATGGCCGCATTTTCCATGACCGGCAATGCGTTCAGCGAACTCGAACACGCCCAGGCAGTGTCACTGATGGGCGCCGAAAAAGCTTCGCAGCTCTTTCAGTTCGATCCCGCCGTAACGCTGGACCCCGTACCCGGCGCCAACTTTGCGGGACTCGCTTCCAGCCTGCTCCAAAATCTCGTCGGCAGCGATCATCGCATCGAATTCCCTCTCCGCGTCCCCGAGGGCAGCAATAACTGGACCGTCTCCGGCGCGCTCACCTACAGCGGCAAGCCTTTGCTGGCCAACGATCCGCATCGCGTGATTGGGCTGCCGTCCCTGCGCTACATGGTTCACCTGGTCGCTCCCGGATGGAACGTTGCCGGCGCGGGCGAGCCCGGCCTACCCGGCGTTGCCCTCGGACACAACGAACATATCGCGTGGGGCTTCACGATTTTCGGACTCGATCAGCAGGACCTTTACCTCGAAGAACTCAATCCTGCCGACCCGCTGCAGTACAAAACTGAAACCGGCTGGCAGCGCATGGAAGTGCGGCATGAAAAATTTGGAGTCAAGAAACCTACTTCGTCAGCGGAGATGCGGAACGATATCGTGCGGGACCCCGCGGATCCCTCCTCTGTCGATGTCGCATTGAAGTTCACGCGCCACGGTCCCGTGCTCTGGGACGACGGCAAGCGCGCCCTCGCTCTCCGCTGGGTAGGCAGCGAACCCGGCACCGCCGGATACTTAGCTTCGCTCATGATCGACCGTGCTCAAAATTGGGAGCAGTTCGAGTCCGCAGTCGGGCGCTGGAAAGTGCCGTCCGAAAATCTGGTGTACGCCGACACCGACGGCAACATTGGCGAACATTCCGCCGGACTCGCCCCCATTCGCAAATGGACCGGCCTGCTGCCTGTACCCGGCGCGGGTGGCTTCGATTGGACCGGCTTTGTTCCCGTCGGCGAGTTGCCGCATT
>JAYTFO010000169.1:0-5178 GCA_043734305.1 Acidobacteriota bacterium
CGATCACCGCCTGCGGAAAACGATGCGGCAGATGAAACTTACGAATCATGATTTCGACATCCACGCCGAAATCGTCTTCGTCGCCGAGGATCTCGATCACACGGCCGCGCGGATTCTGTGTTGCTGAAGGCCAGTCGGTAATCTCGACATCGACCACTACGCCTTCGAGATCCTGCCAGTCTTCATGATGCGCTGCTTCGCCACCGATCACGCGATCGCCAGACTTCCGTTTGCTGGACGGTAGCGCCGCCGCCCGGCCGGCAATCGCGACGCCGTCTTGTCCTCGCATGTGGGGGCGAGACGCCCCCACGACAGCCGCCGGGGACGGCGGCGCTACGCTCGCGTCGGGATTCTCCATCCCCGGAGGAATCGCAATCTGTTGCCCAACTTTTCCGTCGAGAGGTGTAACGTAATTTCCACGATTCCCGTAGTGAAATATTCCCACCAGGGTCGGGTGCGCTCGCGATACGGACCGAACCACGCGTCCCTCGGCGCGCCCCTCGGACCGAAAAGCCACGATCTCAACCAGCACGCGGTCGCCGTGCATGGACGATCCGGCGGCATTGGGAGGAATGAATACATCGCCCGCGAGTTTGGTTTTCAGACTCGGGTCGAGCGTCGCCGCTTCGGGGATGACAAATCCAAAGCCGTCGCGATGCATGCTCAGTCGCCCGACCAGCATGTTGCGGTTGACAGTTGCTGGCTGCGGAAGGGAGTAGCGGCCGGAATCGATCTCCAGCAGTTCGCCTCTCTTCACCAGAACGTGCAGACGGTCCGCCAATGCCCGACGGTCATCGCCCTTCACGCCGAGTTCGCGCAACAGTTGTTTGTAGGTCGCCATCTTCTTGGACTGGCGACCGACGTGGCGAAGGATCAGAAAGTCAGACAACATCAGTTCTCGGTTCTCCGTTCCCAGTTCTCAGAAAAACCGTCTAGTTCACACACTGAGAACCGAGAACTGGGAACGGAGAACTGTTTCTTTCAGCACACGCCGATGATGCAACTCATGACCGGCAATAATATAGGCCAGTGCTCGGACGCTGATGGCCTGGTTGTTGGCTATGCCTTGGCGCGCTCCGGTCTCGCTATCGACATGCCGGAATAAGCACACCGTCGCTTTGCGGACGGCGACGAATTCATCCAGCAGGTCATCGAGAGTTCGCGGGCCAAAGTTGCCGTCGCGAATGTAGTCGTCCTGCTCGAAGCCGGCCAACGGAGTCTTGTCGCCGCGAACCACTCGCAAGGCGCGATACGCCATGATGCGTTCGGTGTCGTTGACGTGGCCAAGCATTTCCTTGACGCTCCATTTGCCCGGGGCGTACCGGAAGTCCGCTTTCGCGCTGGCCGATTTGAACAACGCGACGGTTTCAGGCGCCTGCCGCTCCAGCAATCCAACCACGTCGCCGGAGGACACAAGGGAAATGTAACGGTCGTAAAACGGATTGTATTCACCTGGCAGGGGCCGGCTAAAGGAAGCGGTCAGTGTGCTCATAAAAATCTCCCCGAAAAGTAAAGACATCGCACGGAGGTCGGACCCCGCCGTGCGCTCTCCTCATATTATCGCGATAGAACATTTACCGCCGGACCAGGCAGCGGTTACACACCAGCGGGAGGCCAGGAACCGCGTGAAACGGGGATTGCACCGGGGGAACCACGAAAACACCTACTAAATGCTGGATTTCCACAGCCGCGCACCGAGGGTCCGGGATACAATCGCATTTGGCAGTCGAAGTGCGGCGATGAATTTGAAATCCCTATCAAGGAAAGGACTCTGAGCACAATGTGGAAGCCTACCAATCAACCTGGAACGCCGGGCCGGCCGGCTGAGCCGGAACGTCCCACGATGTCTACACCGACTGCGCCCGCAGCCAGCGAACCGGCTGGTGTCCCGCGCCCGGTGACTACTACCACTTCCGACCAGGCCACGATCGGCAAGTCCCTTGTGATCAAAGGCGAAGTTACGGGATCGGAGTCGCTTTATATCGATGGACGGGTGGAAGGTTCGATCAACCTGTCCGGCAACCGGGTTACGGTGGGCCGGAATGGCGTTGTCGCAGCCAACATTAGCGCACGCGAAATCGTGGTGCTGGGCAAAGTCCGCGGCAACCTGACGGCCAGCGACCGCGTGGATATCCGCAGCGACGGTTCGCTCACCGGCGACGTAGTCGCAGCCCGCATCTCGATTGAAGACGGCGCCTTCTTCAAGGGCGGCATCGACATCCGCAAGGGTGGCAAGCCTGAGGAAGTGAAGAACGCAGCGTCTTCAGTGTCGAGCGCACCGGAAGCAGTGGCGGCGCGCGCGTAACTGCTCGACGAGCACGGAATCAAAGGCATCTCCTTAGGGGGATGCCTTTTTGCTTTCCCCTGTGACCTCTGTGCTCCCTGCGGTTAGGACGTAAAGCTTGCGCCACAGGGGTCACAGAGGAACACAGAGAAAATCTGCATCATGAGCGGCGTCTTCTAAGATCAGCTGGCAACTGCGATCGCAGCAGCCACAATCCCGCCGCCACGGCCGCTGCCCACGTCAACGTACCGAGCGCGAGGGAGAGCAAGTCGGCGCGACGGCTGCCATCAAGTACGATGATGCGCGTCACTTCATAACTGAGCCCGCCCGACACAACTCCAATCAGCGCGGCCTTGCCTAATTCCTTCCAGTTCATCCCCGCGAGTGAGACCATCCCGCGCACATGGAGGAGCAGAGCGATGGCCAGGGCATTCGCCGTAATACCAATATCGGACGCAATCGCGAGGCCGGTGACGGAGAGAGTCCGAAACAAGACTGAATAAATCGGCAAGGAAGCGAGAGTGATGAGCGTGGTCGCCACCATCGGCGTGAGCGTGTTGCCGGATGCGTAGAAAGCTCTCGCATAGAGAGCCTGTGCTGCCCACAGAGTCAGCGAAAGCGAAAACCAGAAGAAATAAATCGCGGTGGATTCGGAATCCGCGAATGTGAACCGTCCGCGCCGATACACGAGATCAATGAGCGGTACGGCGATCGACATCATCAAGCCGGTGAGGAGCAGCGAGGCGGCGGTGATGCGGTAGACCGAACCGTTCACTGTATCCGCGAATTCTTCGAATTTCTTTTCCCCAAACAGACGCGAGAAAAACGGCAGCGACGCCTGGCCGGTGGCCTGGCCGAGAATGGCGATGGGCACGGCAAACAGGCGCTTGGCATAGTTCAGACGCGCGATGTCGCCGATGCCGTTGGACGCAAAGTAGCGCAGAATCCAGTCGTCGGCGGTAACCAGCGACACGCCCAGCATCAGCGGGATCGAAAGTTGCACCCACTCGCGAAATGCCGGATTACGAATGTCAAAGCTGGGACGATAGCCCGTGCCGATTTTCGCCGCGCCGATGGCATTGATCAGAAAAGGCCCGGCAATGCTGCCAATCACAGCACCGTAAGCCAGCGACGCGATGCCCAACTGATGACCCGCCAGTACGCCGCCAACGATAATCGCGACGTTGTAGAGCAGCGGCCCGAGCGCGGGAAACAGGAACAGCCGGTGCGAGAGCAGTACCGCCGAAACCACTCCGCCGACGTAGAAGAAAATTTGCGCCGGCAGCAGGATGCGGGTCAGGTGAACGCAGAGTTGCATTTGTTCGGGCGTGAATCCGTGAAACATCCAGCCAGCAAATTGCGGCGTGAAAATCTCGGCGAAGATTGTTCCGATGACCAGCACAGTCGTCATCACGGTGATGATGATCGAGAAAGTCTTCTGCGCGTCCTGCTCGCGTTTCTCGGCGAGAAAACGCGAATAGATGGAAATGAAAGTGATCGAAGCCGTTCCGCCGGCAACGATGTAGTTGAGCCAGTCGGGGAGAGTGAATGCGGCGACATAGGCATCCGTTTGCTGGCCCGCGCCGAACGCATAGGCGATGTAAGCTTCGCGGATGTACCCGATCACGCGCGAAAGCGTGATGGTCGTCATCAGCAGCAGCGTGGCGGAAAAAGCGCTGTGCTGATGCGAAGGCCGGAAGAATCGCAAAAGGCGCATCCTTCGCAGAGTAACGCATCTGCGCTTCAACTGTGTCCCCGGTGACCCCTGTGGTTAACAACGACGAGCGTGAACCACAGGGATCACAGGGATCACAGAGGAGGCTTAGGGCTTTGACACTAACTTTGCTCAATCCGATAATCACTGTGTGGCCGATCCCGTTCTTCCTACCCAGCAACTTCGTACGCCCGTCCTGCGCCGCTCGTTCCGCAAGCCGTATCCAGCCGCTTTGCGCGGTGAAGGCGTCTATATCTGGGACGCCGACGGCAACCGCTATCTCGATTTTTCCGGATCGGCAGCGGTGAATTTCATCGGCCATGGCGTACCCGAAATTGCCGACGCGATGGTAGAGCAGGCTCGCCAGTTGGAGTTCGTCCACACCAGCCAGTTCACGACTCCGGTTGCCGAAGCGTTTGCTGCCGAGATGCTGGACTTTGCCGGCGAGCACTTCCGCGGCGGCGCGGTATATTTCACCTGCGGCGGATCGGAATCGATTGAGACCGCTCTGAAACTAGCCCGCCAATATCAAGTGGAAGTCGGCCAGTCAAATCGGTATCAGGTGCTCAGCCGGAACCAGAGCTATCACGGATCGACGCTCGGCGCGCTCGCGGTATCCGGCAACAAGAAGCGGCGCGAAATGTATCTGCCGATGGTGCGCGAGTTCGCTCATATCGGAATTCCCTATTGCTATCGTTGCGACTTCGACTGCACCGACGGATGCCATAACTGCGGCCAACAGTACGCAGCCGAACTGGAACGCGCCGTCGAAGCAACTGAAGGCCAAGCCGCGGCATTTATTTTTGAACCAATGAGCGGAGCGACGCTTGGCGCGGTCACGCCGCCGCCGGGATATTTGCAAAGCATCTCGGAAATCTGCCGCCGTCACGGTGTACTGCTGATTGCAGACGAAGTGATGACCGGCATGGGCCGCACCGGACGCAACTTCGCCGTCGAACACTGGCAGATTGCCCCGGATATCATCGTCGCCGCCAAGGGAGTGTCGTCCGGATACGCGCCGCTCGGCGCCGTGATCGCGAGCAAGAAAGTCGTCGACGCGATTGCCGACGGTCCCGGCGCCGGCGCCTTTCTGCACGGGTTCACTTACAACGCGCACCCGATGTCCGTGGCCGTCGGACGCGCGGTGCTGGGTCGCGTGCAGGCGCTGGATCTAGTTCGC
>JAYTFO010000170.1:0-10401 GCA_043734305.1 Acidobacteriota bacterium
TTCGCACCAGACGCCGATGCGGCTGACACCTTCAAGCAGAACAATCCGTGGAAACGCGCCGACTTTCGCGTCAAGGCGCCCGGAATGGATTGGGATGCATATTTCAAGTCCGCCGGACTTGCCCAGCAGTCGGATTTCATTGTTTGGCAACCGACGGCTGTGACCGGTATTTCCGCCCTGGTGGACAGCGAAAGCACCGATGTGTGGAAGGACTATCTCAGGTTTCACCTGATCGAGCACTATGCGGGCGTCCTGCCCGAGGCTGTGGCTGCCGAACGTTTCTCGGACCGCGACAAAGCCGCCATCGCCGCCACCAACGCGGCTCTGGGACAGGCGGTCGGACAACTCTATACGCAACGTTATTTCCCGCCCGAAGCTAAGGCGAAGGCGCAGTCCATGGCCGCCGACCTGATCACCGCGTATCGTGCTCGCATTTCAAATCTTGCTTGGATGTCGCCTGCGACAAAGGAAAAGGCGCTGGCCAAGCTGTCCGCGCTTGAGGTAATCGTCGGCTACCCCGATACGTGGATCGATTATTCGACGCTCGATGTGGTGCGCGGCGATGCTTTCGGCAATATGCGCAGAGCGGAAGCCTTCCTTCGTTCACGCAACCTGGCCCAGTTAAAACAACCGGTCGATCCGATCGAGTGGCCGATTAATCCACAGATTCCGGGCGCGATCATCATGTTCAGTCCCAACGCCGAGTTTTTTTCGGCCGCCATTCTGCAGCCGCCGTATTTCGACAGTCAGGGCGACGCCGCTTCCAATTACGGATCCGCGGGCGCTGGCATGGCCCACGAAATCAGCCACAGCTTCGACGAACTGGGCAATATCTACGACGCCCAAGGCCGGCTCGGCACTTGGTGGACCGCAGAGGACAAGGCCGCGTACCACGCGGCTGCGGAGAAGCTGGCGGCGCAAATGAATAGCTACTGCCCGCTCGCCGATCTTTGCATCAACGGCAAGCAGGTTTTGTCTGAAAGTGTCGCCGACCAGGCCGGGTTGCTGGTGGCGCATGACGCCTACATCCTGTCACTGAAAGGCAGGAGCGATGTCGTGATCGGCGGACTGAGCGGCGAACAGCGTTTTTTCCTGGCGTTCGCCCAGAGATGGCGGAAGGCCCAGGGTGAAGCGGCGTTGAGAAAACAGATCGCTACCGACACCCATCCGCCAGGGAAATACCGAAGCGATTCGGTGCGCAATGTCGATGCCTGGTACAAAGCCTACGAGATCGCGCCCGGTGACAAACTTTATTTGAAGTCCGAAGATCGAGTTCGGATATGGTGACGCCCTTGCGCATCGCTTTTGTGGAATGGCCAGAAGGCCTGTCGACGGATGACGCACGGTGGGCTGAATTGAAGGACTCCGTCACCGCAGTGCGTCCGGACATCCTGATCACCAACGAACTCCCGTTCGGCTCATGGCTTGCGGAGAGCGCTGTCTTTTCGGAGGCCGAGGCGCAGCTCAGCATTCGCGCGCATGCCAGGGGACTTGAAGGACTGGTCGATCTTTGTCTGCCCGCGGTGATCTCCTCGCGGCCCGTGAGGAGCGGGAAACGGCTTGCGAATGAGGCCTTCGTGCTGGAGAAGGGAGTCATGCGTCCGTTGCACCGAAAGCAGTATTTTCCGAATGAGCCGGGATGGTTTGAAAGGGAATGGTACGCCGGCGATGGTTCGGGCTTTAGCGTGGCCACAGTGCTGGGAATAAAAATCGGCGTGCTCTTGTGTACGGAAGCCATGTTCAACGAACGCGCGCGGGCCTACGGGAAGCAACAGGCGTCGCTGGTTGTCATACCCCGCGCGTCAGGGGTGGATATAAGGTCGTGGAAAATCGCTGGCGCGATGGCGGCGCTGGTTAGTGGTGCTTACGTTGTTAGCTCGAACAGAGTAGGCCGTTCCAAGAGAGGTACGCGCTTTGGCGGGGGCGGGTTCGCCTACGCGCCGCATGGGCGCCTGCTCGCCGGGACAGCTCAGGACAATCCGGTGCAGACGTTCGAACTCGATCAAAAAATGGCCACGTTCGCGCAGCGCGCCTATCCTTGCTACGTTCCGGAGCTTGAATGAAAAGTTCACGCGGCGACCAAATTGTGCCGACTACGGCTCTGTCATGCGATACCAGGCGAGCCCGGATTTGGCCGCTAGCCAACGGAAGGGTTCATTGGGAACGTAGTCGAGGCTGGCGTTCAGAAAGGGGTACTGCGTCCATGGTTCGTCGCGGCCGGCTTCCAGATCGGCAATGATTCGCCCGAAGACAGACGTGAGGTTTACGCCATGGCCGCTGTAACCAAGTCCGTAGAAGATGTTGCCATGTTTTCCGGTGCGGCCTACCGAGGGAGAAGTATCGAGCGACCAGTCGACTACTCCATCCCAGCCTACGTCGAACGGTACGCCAGCGAGTGCCGGGAAGATTCGGACAAGCTCACGGTGGAGTTCTGCAAAATGGGAGGCAGCGGCGTTGGGATCGCCGGTACCGCCATTGAAGAAGCAGCCGGGGCGTCCGCCGCCAATGTGGATGCGATTGTCTTTCGTCAGGCCAAGGTAGTGGACTTGGGTGCGGTTGTCGTTGAACGGCACTCGCTTCTGCCATCCGATTTCCGCGAGTTGCCGTTCACTCAAGGGCTGTGTCATCGCTACGTATTCGTGGACCGGCAAAATCGAGTTGCGAAAATATCCCAGTCTTGACGTGAAGGCATTGGTCGCTAACACCAGGGACTTTGCTTTCACGGTGTGTCCGCCGGTGGTTTGCACATGGTGCTCCGGGCCTTCCTCGATGTTTGCCACAGTTGTGTTTTCGTAAATCTCCACGCCGGCGTTCTCCGCAGCCGCTTTGAAGACGTGCACGAGCTTCACGGGATGAACGTGTCCGCCGTTGGGATCGAAGAAGGCGGCCTCGTAGGCTTGGGTACCGATCGCGCTGACGAGTTGCTGCTTGTTCCAGAATTCAACCGGCATGCCCAGGGATCGCGCTTGCTGTACATATTTTTTCGCGGCCTGGATATCGTCGGAGGTATTGAGTACTTGCAGAGCACCGTTTGTGTCCAGCTCGCAGTCGATGCCGGTGGCGGCGCTGAGGTTTGACAGAACTCGAATGTTGTCGGCGGTCAGGTCATATATTTTCTTGTCGAGGGCGGGCGTCGAGCCGAATTGCATGTAGCGGTCAGCGGTCATCGTCAACACCATGGCGCCATTTCGTCCGGAAGCTCCGTTTCCGCAGCTCCGGGCTTCGAGCACTGCAACGCGTTTGTGGGGAGAGAGGCGGCGGATGTAGTAGGCCGCGGAGAGTCCGGTGAAGCCCGCTCCAAGCACCGCGACGTCGACCGCGATGTCGTCCGTTAACGGAGGATTCTGACGCGGTTGACTTCTGGCCCAGTAGCTCCGGTTCGGATCGACCTCTAGAGGTTCGTGCCAGATTCGGGGCGAGATCTGGTTCAGTCCCGCGGCACCGAGCAATGCGCCGCCGCCGGCGAAGGCAGCTTTCTTTAGAAAACGGCGGCGGCTTGTGGGATTGGTCATGGGTGGATGGACCCGCGATCTGGGCGAAGAAGCAGCTTGCATCCGCGGATAGAGCTTACCGCAGCGACTGGAAGCCGCGTTCACTTCGCGCTTTACGGCACGACTGAATTCGTGCCCTTCCCGAAATCATTCATGAGATGGCTTCCAGCACAGGATGCTAACACCGCACTCATGGGGACGTGATGCTGGCACTGATTCTTTCCGGGTATCGATCTCGATCTCTTTCCTGCAACAATTCTGGTTTACACCTGTTCAGGGAAGGCTTGCTCCGTTTATTCTGAACGGTCGGTAACGTGAACCTGATCCCCGTGAACTGCGCGCATGCGATTCCTGAAACGTTGGAAGATCCAGATCCTGCTGTTTTTTTCGGTGGTGGGACCGGGCTTTATTACCGCGAACGTCGATAACGATGCCAACGGCATCTGGACGTACTCGTCGGCAGGCGCGCAATTCGGCTACATCCTGCTTTGGACGATGCTCCCCACGGTCATCGCGCTCATCGTGATTCAGGAGATGGCCGCGCGGATGGGAGCGGTTACGGGCAAAGGCCTGAGCGACCTGATCCGGGAAGAGTACGGAATTCGCATCACGTTTTTCCTGATGATGGGGTTGATCCTGACCAATTTTGGGAACGTGGTGGGAGAGTTTGTCGGCATTGCGGGCAGCCTGGAACTGTTCGGAGTCTCTAAGTTCGTTTCCGTTCCCATCGGCGCTGCCATTGCATGGCTGATTGTAGTGAAGGGTCAGTACAAGACGGTAGAAAAGATTTTTATTGTTGCGTCGTTCTTCTACATCACCTATCTTCTGGCCGGGGTTCTGGCCAAGCCGGACTGGACGCATGCGCTGATTTCCACGGCCACGCCTCCGAAGCGGAGCATGATGGCTGCTCCGGGCTATTTGTACCTGGTGGTTGCTCTGGTGGGCACGACGATTGCTCCATGGATGCAGTTCTATCTGCAAGCCTCCATCGTGGAGAAGGGAGTGACCAAGCGGAGCTATGGCACATCCCGGCTCGACGTCATCGTTGGATGTATCTTCGCGGCGGTGGTGGCGTGGTTCATCGTGGTCGCGTGCGCAGCGACGCTCTTTGCAAACGGGCATCACGACGTTCGCGATGCCGCCGATGCCGCGCAGGCACTGCGTCCGCTGGCCGGGCAGTACGCCTACATCCTGTTTGCTCTGGGTCTGCTGAATGCCTCGCTGTTTGCGGCCTCGATCTTGCCGCTGTCGACCGCATACACGGTCTGCGAGGGGCTGGGGTTCGAGTCGGGGCTGGACAGAAAATTCAGCGAAGCGCCATTTTTTTATTGGTTATACACGCTGTTGATCGTTGCCGGAGCTGGAGTCATCCTGATTCCCAATCTGCCGCTGATAAAGATCTCCATTCTGTCGCAGGTAGTCAACGGGATGGTTCTTCCCTTTGTGTTGATCTTCATGCTGCTGCTGATCAACAAGAAGGAACTGATGGAGGAGCACGTGAACAGTCGCTTGTTTAACGTCATCGCGTGGGGGACGACGGTCATCATGATTGGGCTGACGGTGGTGCTGGTGTGGAATACGGTGCGGGGCGGGTAGGGTAGGTCAAGAGCTTTTTACCGCCGAGACGCGGAGTACGCCGAGAAGTACGAGAAAAATCCCTACGTGCATTCTGCAATCTGCGCGGTTGGACGCTTGATCCTACAAAAGTTTCCCATCCGCTAGATCCCTCAAAATTGTCAGGTCGGCTTCGAGAAAATCCAGTTTGCCGAGTTCGGCGGGTTCGACCCAGCGGATTTCGCGAAATATTCGATTTTCGATTTCGCTTTTGTAGCTGCGCACGACGAAGAAGCGCAATTCGACCGATCCTCCGCCCGGATACTCGTGGACGATGCGAGCGACTTCGTCGCCGACCACGGCCTCGATCCCCAGTTCCTCTTCCAGTTCGCGGCGCATGGCATCGCGAGGCTGTTCTCCTTCTTCGATCTTGCCTCCGGGGAATTCCCATTTGAGAGGCATGACCTGGTGCCGCGTCCGCTGGCAGGCCAGGATCTTGCCGTCTTTCAGGATGAGAGCTGCGACTACGCGTTTCATGGTGTGGGAAGAGCTTCGAGCTGCGGGCTACGGTTTACAAAAAATTGTGTGCTTGCAGGCCGCGAACTTTCATCTATCTTAAACCACTGATTGAGCGACGGTGGGGACGGTGGGCGTCACTTCCGTTATCGATCGTAACCCCGGCATGGGAACGAAAGTTTCGGGATGAAGGGCTGCGGCGAGTGCATGCAATCCCTGAATTAATGTGGGAGCCGGTGTGTTCAGGAGTTCGTCGGAGATGCAGTAGACCTGGGAATGGCGCGCGGCGCTGGTTTCTGTCCACTCTCGATCGCGAATGATCTTGGCCAGCGGAACTCGGTTGCCGGCGCCGCACCAGGCGGCGACGATGACCTCGGGATCACGCCCTCTTACGAACTCAGTCTCGATTTGCTTGCCGGGGTCGCCGATGAATTCGCCGCCTGCTGCGTCGACGAGCTCCGCCACCCAGGGCTGCGACGTGATCAGGGGCTTACCCCACTCCTCGCAGAAAACGCGCTTTCGGGGCAAGTGGGCGGCGCGACGGCGCACGTCCGCGATTGCGTTTTGCATTTCGGCAACGACTTGCGCGCCACGCGCGTTCGCGTCCACCATGCCGGCGATGATTGCGATATCCGAATAGATGTCGGCGAGGGTGCGCGGAGCTAAGCCAAGGAATCGAATTCCGGCCTTCAGGATTTCGGCCACTGCTGCTTCCTGGTAGGGCACGGCGGCGATCACGAGGTCGGGCGCGGCGGCGAGAATCTCGGCTGCTTTGGAAGTCCAGGAGTCGGCGATGATCAGGCGCTTACGTTGGAGCACATCGGGAACTACGTCCGCGCAATATTTCGTGCAAGCCACAATGCGGTCGAGTTCTCCGATGCTGGCGAGGATTACGGTCGCGCTGGGTTGCAGACAAGCGATGCGCTGCGGGGCGTGCGAAGCGGACATGTTCACATTGTAGGGGAAGGGAATTGTGGCGGCATTTACAATCGCGCTGTGTATTCCGCTGCAGTGCTGGATCATTTTCAGAATCCGCGCAATGCGGGCGATGTTGAATCGCCCGATGCCGTGGCGGAGTTGCAGAACCCCGCTTGCGGAGATGTTCTGCGGCTTACGTTAAAATTATCGGGAGATCGGATCGCGGAGATTCGCTTTCGCGCCAAGGGTTGCGTGCCGTCGATGGCTTGCGGGTCGGCGCTGACGGAGTTGGTGCGAGGGCGAACTCTGGATGAGGCGCGCGAGCTTCGCCGGGAAGAATTGGTGGAGAAGGTTGGCGGGCTGCCGGAGGCGTCAGGGCATGCGGGGCACCTGGCGATGGATACGCTAAGCGCGCTGCTCGGGAAGCTCTGAGTGTAGCGACGGCAACTTGCCTTCGCATGTGGGGGCGAGGACGCCCCCACGACAGCCGCCGGGACGGCGGCGCTACGCTCGGAGCGCGTTGTTATTCGGGCTGATAAATTTGCCAGCCGCTTGCAGCGGCGATTTCTTTTAGTTTTGGGCTTGGATTGATCGCGAAGGCATACTTTGCCATGGCGAGCATTTCTTGATCCCAGATGGAATTGCCGAACGCGCAATCGGGTGGTGAGGGCAATACTTCGCGAAGGGCGTCTGGTTTGCCGGGGCCGCTGGGTACGCGGATGAGTCGGTCGGCGATGAAGCCGTTGTCTACGACTGCTTCCGCGGCAAGGATCCGGTCTGGCGGAATGCCAAAGGTGCGCATACCCGAGCGGATGATCCAGTGATTCGAGGAAGAAACCGCCCACACGTCGGTCCCGGCGGCGCGCAGCCGCAGCACTAAGTCGCGCATCTCGGGGAATATTCCGGGCGCAATTCCATATTCGAAATATTCGTCGGTGGCCCGCTGCAAGTCGTCTTCGCGCAGGCCGTGGTACATCGTGGCCATTTCGCCGCACATGACTTCCTCGGCAACGCGGCCCAATTTGTAGTCGCAATAGCGGGCGCGGGCCCAGCGCTCGATATGGTCGGAAACCATGCCCCGTTTCATCGACCAGGAGAAAAAGCCTTCGCCGGCGTCTCCGGACCAGAGTGTGCCGTCGCAATCGAAAGCGGCGACAGACGGGTTGAGTCGGAGGACACTATCGATGAATTCAGATTGAGCGGACGAAGAGTTGGTCATGAATGTTCTTTCATTTTGTCATCACCAGTGAAGGGAGGGAAGTGCAGTGCTTGATTGCCGCTGCGAACTGCAGATCCCTCGCTTCGCTCGGGACGACAGAAACTAGAAATGCTTAGTGAAATAGAATCGGCACGCTGCGGATTCTAAGCAGTCGGGACAGTCAGCGCCGCGTATTGCTCTGGTGTATCCACATTCATCGATACCAGAGGATCGTCCACCGGGACGTAGGCGATTCTGTCTTGATGGGCGTGCTCGACTTCGCGAGCCGTGGCGGTTGCTGGGGCGCGTAGAAAGGCTTCAATCATTTCACGTCCGGCGAGAATGGGATGTCCATGTTTGGCCTGATACTCCGGGATCACCGCCCAAATCGATCGGGCCAGAACTTGTCCAAACTCGTTCGCCAGGAACTGAATGGTTTCTGGTTTCACGGGAGGACGGTCGACGAGGGTAATGATGGCGGCGTCGCGTCCGCGATTCAGAACTTCGTGCAGGCCGGCTTGCAGGGAGCTGAACTGTCCACGCGCAGGATCGGGGTTGACGACCAGGGAGGCGCCGCGCGCATAGACAATCGGCGCCAGTTCACGCTCGTTCTTTCCGGCGACCACCAACACGATGTCCACATAGAGAGTGAAGAGCCGGATGGCGGCGGAGAGAAACGTTTCACCCGCGCTGTCGGCGTGCGCTTCGGGAGGCCAGGGTAGCAGCGCTTTGTCTCGGCCCATCCGCGAAGATTCACCGGCGGCGAGGATCACGCCACAGAAACTTAAAGATCGCGCCATGATTTATCGCCCCTGATTCGAAGATAGCAAAGCCAATCCGCCCTGCCAAGGAAAAGCCTAAGTTGGAACAGCCTTACTCAAACGTAGGCAGCTTGATGAGATCGTCATGGGGGACCGATTCGAGGGCGTGTCCGGCCTTGCGCCAGGCGCGCAGTCCGCCGACGATGACGAAAGCTTTGAATCCTTGTTCCTGCAGCAGGTGCGCCACCCGGGCGCTTGTGGCCTCGCGCTGTCAAGTACAGTAGAGATAAATCTCCCGATCGCGCGGCAGGGTTTTGATCTCCGCTTCGAAATTATTGGGCTCAAAGCGAATCGATCCCGCGATGCGTTCTGAATCCGCGTCGTAGTATCCATGGCTGCGGACGTCGGCGACAATGACATTCTGAGCAGCCTCGGACGCAAGGCGGCGGGCGAGTTCTTCCACGGGTACGCGCGGAACCAAGTCGAACAATCGGTATTTCCGGTACATCCAGATGCGATAAATCAGGTATGCGACCAGCCCAACACCCAGCACAACCTCGGCGGCGGAACCCGCCGAGCGTACGCCATTTGTGATCGCGCGCAGGAAATGGCTGAAGACGTAGCCGGCCAGCGAATAGGCGCCGATGTAGAAGAGCGCTCCGAGAGCGTCGAATTGCAGGAATTGGCTGAGCCGCATCTTCATGCTGCCGGCCAGTGGCGGAGCCATGGTGTTGATGCCGGGAATGAATTTGGCAAAGAGCAGAGTCCGTTTTCCGCGCCGGTAAAAATATTCCGCCGAACGGAGAATGCAAGTTTCCGGATTCGCCGAGAGCCGGCAAAGCAGGCCCAGCAAAGCCCATCCGGTGACTCGTCCCGTGAAGTAGAGGAGCAGATCGCCGACCAGCATGGCCACGCACGAGACGGCGATTACGTAATAGAGATGGAGATTTCCGTAGGCGGCGAACGCACCGGCCGTCAGGATGGCGAGTGCGGCGGGAACAGGAAGTCCGATGGCCTCAGCAAAACAGATCGCCGCCAGCAAGACGTATCCATGACGGGAAATGAGAGGAAGCAGATCGTCCACAGTTTGTCGTCTCAGGAATCACTATATCGTGCTTGTAGTCGCACTCTGAAGTGGGGCGTGTTGAAAAAGAAAAGGGCGGCGTGCCGCCGCCCTACTGCCGCCGTGAGGCGGTTTTACATGGAGCTGCCCTTCAGCATCTTCACTTCCATGACATGGATTTCTCCCTTGTCGGCATACACGTGTGCTTTCAGTTCCACGTGGTGTCCTTCGTGCCCTTTCAGGGCCTCCGGGTTTACCACGTTCCATGACTTTTTGTCCTTGTCGTTGACGAAGGTGTACTTGTCCCCGTCGGCCTTGATGGTGCCCTTCAGGCTCTTGAGGGGCGCGGGGGCGGCCGCGGCCTTGTCAGACTTTCCCATACCCATGTTGTCCTGTGCGAACGCGCCGATGCTCAGCACGACCGCCAGGCTTAGTACACCTACAAGCAGCTTCTTCATTGTTGATCTCCTGATGTTCGATTGGAACCGCTGAAATAATCTTCCACTGTAGGTACGGCGGAAGAGGAAAAACGGATTTGTCCCCGCACAGGTTAGATGGCATTCCGATGCCGAAGGTTGGTCTGAGTTCGGTAATGGCTTACTTCTCCCGCGCCACGACGAACTCGGGAGCCCAGAGGAGGGCGCGTTTGATTTCCGAGTCCGGAAATATGCAGATGGCGTTACGCGCCGACTCCGCATAGCGCGCCGCCTCTTTGGAAGCATAGTCGAGCGAGCCGTAGCGATTCAGGATGGCCAGGATGTCGGCATGGGTCGCGCCGTTGAAGGCGCGGTCAGCCATCACGGTTTCAATCTGATGACGTTCAGCCGAAGTGCAGCGTTCGAGGGCGTGGATTACGGCCATAGTGGCTTTGCCTTCGCGCAAGTCGCTGGCCACGGGCTT
>JAYTFO010000171.1:0-9431 GCA_043734305.1 Acidobacteriota bacterium
ATTGCTCCGGCCTTCTGTTCCGTTTCTTCGGACGGCAAGTACGTACGCCCCAGGATCGGCCGCACGCCCAGCGTCTCGAAGAATCCGGTGGTCGCCAGCCCTACCACTACCTGTTCCGCTCCACTGCTCTGCGACAGTGTCATCGTCGTCCGGGAATAGCCGCCCAATTGCGCAAACACCTGGCTATTTCGCATGTCCACAAAATCCGGGTAAGACGCCTCCATCTGTTGGACCCCGCCCGAGGTGCGGGTCTCCCATACTTGCACCAGTTCCTCTGGTTTTTCGTAAGGCAGTGGCCGAAGCAGTGCCGCGCTCAGCACCGTGAACACCGCTGTATTTGCGCCAATACCCAGAGCCAGCATCAACACAATCACCAGCGCAAACCCCGGCCCCTTGCGCAACTGCCGCATCGCGTAGCGAAGATCCTGTAATAGCCCGGTCATGCGCTTGTCTCCTGTAATAACTTTTTTAGCTCTTCTTCCGCCACCACTTTGCCGTCGAACAGATGCACTTCTCTCTGCGCGTGCTTGGCGAAGCGCTGATCGTGCGTCACCATGCAGATGGTCGCTCCCTCGCGATGTAAGTTCTGGAGTAACTCCATCACGGCTTCGCCGTTGCGTGAATCGAGGTTGCCGGTGGGTTCGTCCGCGAGCAGGATGGACGGCTTCCCGCCCAGCGCTCGCGCCACGGCGACGCGCTGCTGCTGGCCGCCTGACAATTGCGATGGATAGTGCCGTACGCGATGCGCCATCCCGACGCGCTCCAGCGCTTCCATCACCCGCGCTTTGCGATCGGGCGCCGGCATTTTTTGACGGTAGGTCAGCGGCAGCTCCACGTTTTCGTAAACCGTAAGATCGCCGATCAGGTTGAAACTCTGAAAGATGAATCCAATTTCCTGATTGCGGATGCGCGACCGTTCCGCGAAATCGAGGTTCTCGACGGTCTTGCCGTTCAGCGAGTAGCTGCCGCCTGTGGGCGTGTCCAGCAGGCCGATGATCGAGAGCAGCGTGGACTTCCCGCAGCCGGACGGTCCCGACATGGCCACGTACTCACCCTTACTCACCGACAGGTGGATGCCGGAGAGAGCGTGCGTTTCGATCTCGTCGGTGTAGAAGACTTTGGTCATGTCCTGAATCTGGATGAGTGGTTGTGCTGCTTCGGTCATTGGGTGATCCTCGCGGTCTAGTTTCCTGAATCAGAAATCTTCTCGCCCTCGGGGGCGTGCGTGAGAGCTTCGGTCGTCCCTCCGGGACTTCAATCAATCTTCCACTTTCCCCAGCGCTGAAGCGCTGGGCTAGTCTAGGTCGCCCCTCCGGGGCTTATTCCAGCCGGATGCGATCGGTGTTATCCCAACGCGACATGTCGGACAAAATCACGGTGTCGCCTTCGTGCAGGCCTTCGATGATCTGAATGGAATTCACCGAGGCTCGTCCAACTTTGACAGGAACGCGCAAGGCTCCCTGTCCGTCAGAGCCCAGCTTGAACAGGCTGATAGTGCTGCTTTCCTGCCCAAAGGCCGGACGCCCTACATAAAGGACGTTGTCCAGCCTTTCGAGGTCGATGGTTCCGTCCACGCTGAGGTCGGGCCGCGCACCCTTGGGGAGTTCGCCTGTTAGTTTGACGTCGACCGTCACGGTTCCGTTTTGTACCGCGGGATCGACTCGCATGACTGTGCCGGCAACCACGCCGTTATGCGTGTCGACGGACGCGGGCTCGCCGATCTGCACATCGCGTGCCTGCGTCTCGGCGATTTTGATGGTGGCCATCAAGTGGTCAGGCTCCACCACTTTCGCCAGCATGATTCCCGGCAACACGTGTTGTCCAACTTGCAGCGGGAGATCGACCAGAACGCCCTTGATGCCGGCGCGAACTTTCAGGGCGTCGAGTTGTTTCTGTTTGAGCTGCGCCAGAACGCGCATCTGGTCGACCTTGGCCTGTTGTTGCGCCATCTGCGACTCGATCGCTTTCTGATTGGCGGTGAGCCTTTCGCTTTCCAGGTCGTGGCGGGTGGTAAGTTCGTCGGCTTTGCCCTTGGAGGATTTGTAGGCGAGGCCTGAAATCACGCCGAGTTCGTACAACGCTTTGTCGGTCTCGGCCTGGCGCTGTGCCTGAGCATGATCGGCGTTCACCGTGGCCGCGCCGGCTTTCTGGTTCATCAGATCGCTTTCAAGCCTCACTCGCAGGCTTCTGTATTCCGCTTCCGCAGCTTTCAATTGCAGCTGCGCATCGACGGCCGCCTGCTCCGTTTGCGAGTTGCTCATCTCCAGCAGGAGGGTTCCGGCTTCCACTTGCGATCCGGGCAGCATGTGGATGCGGACGACGGTCGCTTCTGTTTCCGCCGGAATCTGGCGAACCGATTCCTGGGTGGGAACGAGAGTGCCAATCCCGCGCACCTGACGCACCATCGGGCCGCGCTTGACTATGTCGGTCCAAACTGTTCCGCGCTCCACGGCGGGAGCAGCCGGTTTGAGGCGTGAAACTCCAATCGTGACTGCGACCACAGCTGCCACCGCGACTGCCCCCAGAAGAATCTGGCGACGGCGTTTCTGAGCTTTGAACTCGGGACGAGCGATATCCATCAAATTTCCTAGACGCAACCCACCGGCCACACTCACAGAATCGCAAGTACGCAAAAATGCGAGGGATAGTTCTGCTGGAAGGCGGTCAAACTGTTGTGTTGCTGTCCCGGACCGGACAGAGGTGTTCGTTAGTGGACAGCGGAGCGAGGGAGCATGCGGAAAATATTTGGTGGCGGCGGTAGGACTCGAACCTACGACCTACGGATTATGAGACCGTCGCTCTAGCCACCTGAGCTACGCCGCCAACTGTGTGTTTACAGTAAGTTACTAGGATGTTACCAAAGACTGGTTGCATTTTAGTTGCATGTTCGCCGACCATGCAGCTTGGAGGGCAGCATCGGGCGATACCAACGAGGGCACGTCTTTGAGCAACATGGAGCATTCCACGTTCGATATTACACCACCGAAATCGTAGGCGGCCAGCCAAAGAGAGTGCAGCGTTCTGAGCGCCTCTGCCCCAAAGACAACAGACACCACAGCAGGAAGTGCAAACCCGTCCAGACTCTCGCCGCCACTGTCATGGAAGGTGTGAACGCACTCGCTGGCACGATGCCGGATGCCGATGTCACCATCGTTGACTTCTGGGAACAGACGTACCTGCCGCATATCGAACGCAGCACGAAGGCGTCAACAATTCACGGCTACAAGGCAATCTGGCGACAACATCTCTCTGCCGCGTTCGCTGGCATCAACCTGCGTGACTACCAGACGCACCATGCAACAAGGTACCTGACTACGCTGGCCGAGCGTAGACTCGGGCCGAAAACGATTGCTCACATCCGCTCTCTGGCCTCGGGGATGTTTCGCCATGCCCTGCGGCTCAACCGCATCACCGTAAACCCGTGGCGGGATGCGGGCAGTCTGTCTCCAGTAAAGAAGCCCGACGGAACGCACGCCTACACACTCGAAGAGGCTGAGGCAATCAGCAATGCCCTTTTCGACCATCCACCCGCCGAGTTGGTCTTCTGCCTTGCGGCCTTCCTCGGTCTGCGTCCCGGTGAAATCTCTGCGTTGAAGTGGACCGACATCGACGCGGACTGGATTCACATCCGCCGCGCAGCATGGCGGTCAATCGTGGACACAACCAAAACCGAGGAAAGCGTTGCCAGCGTCCCGTTGATTGAGCCTGTGAAATCGATGTTGTCCGCGTGGAAGGTTCAGTCTGCCGGAGAATGGCTCTTCCCGAATAGGAGCAACAAGCCGATGCATTTGTTTTCACTCGCCAAATATCTACTACCGACAAATAGTTTTTGTGTTTACAAACCCGCACAAAACACGTAGGCTCACATTCGCTGTGGGGAATTCCCCCATTCTCCTTTGGCTCGGGTTCTAGGTTTCTTTCAATTTCAAATTGTGATGCGAAGGTCAGTCTGTGCTGACCGCGGCGGTCCTGCGCTGCGCTGCAAAATAATGGAGACAACACAAATGAAATCATTTTTCCGTCTGCTGCTCGCTTCCCTCCTGCTGGCCTTTTTCGCCGTCGCCGCCTTTGCGCAGAACGCGAGCAATTCGCGCGATGACGGTCCGCTGCCGCGTCCGGCGCAGCCGCCCCGCGCTACCGCGAAGGCTGGCCAAGCCGAGACGGAAGGCGACGATGCGACGGCGAGGGCTCTCTGGGATCGGCGCCAGCAGGGCATCCCGACGGCGGAGTTCAAGCGAAAGCTTATGCAGGAGCGGGCGAAGCGAACTTCGATGGAGCGTTCCGGAGGCGTTTATGGCAACCAAGTTGCCGGACCGACATGGATTCCAATCGGTCCCGAGGGCGCCGATTACGAAAGCAACGGCGGATTCAGCGGATCGGTACGCGACAGCGGCCGCGCCCGTAAGATTCTTCCCCATCCCACCGATCCTGACACCTTGTATTTTCTTACCTCCGGCGGCGGTCTGTGGGTGACGCACAACTTCACGTCCCCTAACACGACCTGGACTCCCCTCACCGATAACCTGCCCACGACAACCGGCGGCTCGGTTGCCTTCGGACGCGACCCCAACACGCTGTATCTTGGCACCGGCGATCCGTTTGATGTGATCAATATCGGCGGTTCGATGGTGAAGTCGACCGACGGCGGACAGACATGGGGTCCGGTGATCGATCTGGGCGCTGCGCTTTCGGTGCGCGACATTCTCGTTGATACGAGCGGCCCGGACGATGTCGTGCTGGTGGCCACTAATGACGGTCTGTATCGCTCGACCGACAGCGGTGCTTCGTACGCGCAGATTCAAGGCGGCGTTGGGCAACTATTTCAGGGGAAGGTGATCTGGAGCCTGGTGCAGACCAGCGCGGGGATTATTGCCAATGCGCAGACGTGCGGGGGTATTGGCGATTTGTGCGCAACCGTTGGCGGACTCTACGTTTCGACCGACCTCGGTGCAACCTGGGCTGCGATTCCCAATGGAGGAAATGTTTATGCCGCGGCGGGACGCACGACCTTAGCGGTCGGCGCGCCTGGCGATTCGGTGGTGTATGCCTTTGCCGAAAAGACCAATGACTCCGATCAGCTGGATCTATTCCGCTCGGCCGATGGTGGTTTGAACTGGACGGCGCTCGGCCTGAACACCAAGGCGCCGACGAATCCCAATACCGACAATCCCAACGTGGATCTGATGCACGGGCAGGCTTTTTACAACCAGATGATCCTGGTGGACCCACGGGACGCGACGCGCAACACCGTCTATCTGGGCGGGAATTTGAGCAGCGCGAAAACCGCCGATGGCGGCACGACCTTTACGCTATTGAGCAACTGGCTGTATCCGTTGCTGGGCGCGCCGCGCTTCGGGCTTCCCTATGTGCATGCGGACTTCCACGCCGCAGCGGTCAGTACCGCGGGGACTCCGACACTCATATTCGGTAGTGATGGCGGCCTGTTCGTCAGCACGGATGAGGGCGTGAGCTGGTCCAGCGACAAGAACAACGGACTCCAGACGCACCTGCTCTACTCGATCAGTTCCACGCCGGGCTATCCCGAAAATGTGATTGGCGGATTCCAGGACAATGGAACGCGCGTTCGCAAGGGCAATACCAAGATCTACAACCAGAGCCTGGGTGGCGATGGCGTCGCAGCCACATGGAGCCAGGGCAACACAAATATGTCCGCCACATCGCTCCCGGGTAACGGCTACGGAATCAATCTTACCAATCAGGTTCCGGACATCATTGCGCCATGGGTACGCTTCGGCACTGGTGGAACGACGATCTTCTATACTCCCATCACAATTCCGTCGCCGGCCGCGGCTCCGAGCGGCAGAATTTTGTATTCCGCAAACTCGAACCGTATTTTTTGGCTTGATATGGACGCGCCGTCACTGGTGTTCAATGTGATCGGACAGCCCAACCTGAATGGAATGGGCAACGTGTCATTCCGCGCTCCCGTTCACGGTCTCGGCGTAAGCCCGCTCGACCTTTTGCATATCGGAATTCCGGCCACCGGCGGACACATCGAACTCACCGCCAACGGTGGAGCCAGCTGGACCGACATTGCGATGAACACGGTGGTCCTGGGATTTCAGTCCTTTACGCAGAGCGTTACGTACGTGGATAACTCGACGATCTTTGTCACCTCGGTGGCGCCCACGGCGGGCGCGATTCGAGTCGTTAAATCCAGTGATGGCGGGTTGACTTGGACGGCGTCCAATAGTGGTTTGCCGGACGTGCAGGTTGAGCGAATCATCGTCGACCCTAGCGATCCCAGCAAGCAGACTGTGCTGGCCGCCACCTATGCCGGGGTGTACCGCTCGACGGACCAGGGAGCGAACTGGTCTCCCTATGGCACCGGTTTACCGAGCGTGGCAGTTCGCGACATCTACATGCCGCCGGACGGCAGCTTCGTCCGCATCGCAACATACGGGCGCGGCTTCTGGGAATTGCCGTCGCTGACCTATGTCGGCGCAAGTCTGACAGACGACATCGCGTCGTGCGATCACGATGGCTCGCTCGACAACAACGAAAAGGGCACCCTCACCTTTACTCTGCATAACGACAGCGGAAGCCCGTTATCCAGCGTCACCGCTACCGTCAGCTCCACGAACCCGGCCGTCAGCTTCCCGAACGGGAATTCGATTAACTTCCCGCTGGCAGGCGCGAACTCCGATACGTCCGCGTCGATTACGGTAGCGCTTGCGGGAGCGGTGGGCATCCAGCAGGCCGATTTCAAGGTTTCGTTTACCGATCCTTCGCTCGGCTTGCCATCTCCGGTAACCGGGCTGGCTTCTTTCCGGGTCAACGTCGACGAGGTACCGAATTCAAGCGCCAACGACAACTTCGAGGCGAACAATTCCGCCTGGACGGTCACCGGCCTGGCGGAGTCGGTGCCGGATACGCTGAGCTGGCGGCACATCCAGATCTCCCCGCTGGAGCATCGGTGGCAGGGGCTGGATTCGAACGCCAATACCGATCAGTCTCTGGTTTCGCCCGTAATGCAGGTTGGCAACGGGTCATTCTCGTTCTCCTTCGAGCACCGCTTCCGGTTCGAACAATCGGGCAATCCTCCGAACGCGTTTTACGACGGCATGGTGCTGGAACTCAGCACCGATGGCGGCACGAGCTGGACTGACATTGGAGCTTCCGCGAGTCCGACGTATAACCACACCCTGTTCACGCCGGACGACAACGTGTTGTCTGGCCGGCCAGCTTATTCAGGAACCAGTTCGGTATTTACGCCGGTGACGGTCATTCTTGGAACGACTTATGCAGGCCAGAGCGTGCGGATAAGATTCCGGGTCGGCACCGACACAACAGGATTCGGCCCCGGCGTTGACATCCGAAACCTCACCACGTCCGGACTGAGCAATACTCCGTTTACGGCGCTGGTGGCCGGCAGCGGCGTGTGCCCGACAAGCACTACCATCAGCTCCGATACCAATCCCTCGAACTTCGGTGATACGGTGACTTTCACCTCTTCCGTCAGCGGCGGCACTTCGACTCCGACCGGAACAGTTACCTTCATGGACGGCGCGAGCACGATTGGAACCGGGGCGCTTGATGCGGGCGGTCAAAGCACTTTCGCAACTTCCGCCCTCAGCACTGGCCCGCACTCCATCACCGCGAACTATGGCGGCGATCCGACGCACGCGTCGAGTGTGTCGGGCACGCTCTCGCAGTCGGTACAGCAGGCAGGAACTACCGCCAGCGTGAGTTCGAATCTGAACCCGTCGGTCTTCGGGCAATCGGTTACGTTCACTGCCCAGGTGACTGCGGGTGCGGGAACTCCCACGGGCTCCGTCACGTTCTACGATGGCGCAACCTCTCTGGGAACGATGTCACTCTCGGGCGGGACGGCCGCGCTCTCGACATCGGCCCTCAGCGTAGCGACGCATTCCATCACCGTAAGCTACAGCGGTGACTCGAATTACAGCGGCGCTACATCTTCGCCAGTGTCGCAGGTCGTTAATCAGGCAAGCAGCACTGTGGCTCTTGGATCGAGCGCGAATCCGGTTGCATTCGGGCAAACTGTCACGCTGACGGCTACCATCACGCCGCAGTTCGGCGGGACGGCAACCGGCACCGTGAGCTTCACCGACGGCGCGAACTCGCTGGGATCCGCTCCGGTGTCCGGTAACAGTGCTGCATTGCAGGTAAGCACCTTGGCGGTGGGAGGCCACTCGCTCAAGGCCGCATACAGCGGAGACACGAACGTCAGCGGAAATGCATCGTCTGTGCTGAATGAGACAGTCTCCAAGGCAAGCTCGTCGGTCGGGTTGACTTCGTCGGCGAATCCCGCGGGCATTGGGCAGTCTGTCACTTACACTGCGACGGTCAGTCCGCAATTCAGCGGGACTCCCACCGGCGCGGTAACGTTCAAGCAGGGTGGCGTGGTGCTGAACACCGATCCTCTGTCCGGAGGCGTCGCGACATTTACGACCTCCTACGCCAGCGCAGGGTCGTTCTCCATCAAGGCGAACTACTCCGGGGACGGCAACTTCACGGCTAGCGCCTCGGCGGTGCTGAAGGAAGTAGTCAACCGGACGGCGGTCGACGTGGCCGTTTCTTCCGATGTCAATCCATCGAGCTACGGACAGACCGTCAATTTCACCGCGACGCTGACGAGCTCCGGTCCGACGCTCGACGGCCAGACGGTGACGTTCAAGAACGGTGCCACACCGCTGGGCAGCGCCACGATCAGCGGTGGAAGCGCGACTCTTTCGACCGCAGTATTGGCGGCGGGAAACCGCACGATCACGGCATCGTATGCGGGTGACGGCGTGCACGCGCCGGCTTCCGGGACGATGACGCAGGTTGTCAGCAAGGCCAGCACGTCAACGACGCTGACCTCCGACGTGAATCCGTCTGGTGCCGGGCAGCCAGTAACGTTCACGGCGACGGTCAGTTCGGCCTACGCTGTTCCGACCGGCACGGTGAAATTCAAGAGCGGACCGTCCGTGCTCGGAACTGTAACTCTGTCGGGCGGCGTGGCCACATTCACGACGAGCACGCTCCCGCCCGGGTCGAACAAAATTACCGCCACCTTCACCGCAACGCCGAACTTCACCGGAAGTTCCGCGTCGCTCGTGCAAAAGGTGCAGTAGTTTTTTGCGATCACGTCGCAGGAGTTCGGTCCCGATCTATTTCCGCGTGACCATTTTGGCTAGCGCCTTGACGCTGAGCTGCTCTCTTTGAGCTTCCTCAATGCGGCCTCAAAACCCGCAGTTCTGTTGACCATATGGGGAGGTACATTGCGCAAAACAATCTCCCAGTGGGCAATCGCATTTTTCTTGTCGCCCATGGCGGTGTAGCGTGTCCCGCCGGCCAGCCGCTCAACTACGGTGGCCGGAATACTCGCAACCGCACCTTGGCTTATATCGGAACCCGCAAACGTTGTGGTGCGTGCCCGCAAAAAGCGCAATGCACCAGTGGAG
>JAYTFO010000172.1:0-3403 GCA_043734305.1 Acidobacteriota bacterium
AAGGCGATCAATCCTTATATCAACCTGCGCACTTTCGACATGCGCCTTAGCAGCGCCAACGCGCTGGAGTTATTCCGCGAGTTCGACATCATCGCCGACGGCACCGACAACTTTCCCACACGCTATCTCGTCAACGACGCGTGCGTGCTGACCGGCAAGCCGAATGTTTACGGATCGATCTTCCGCTTCGAAGGACAGGCCAGCGTTTTCGCCGCCGAAAACGGCCCATGCTATCGCTGCCTCTATCCCGAGCCGCCACCGCCCGGACTGGTTCCATCCTGCGCCGAAGGTGGAGTGCTCGGCATTCTTCCCGGCTTAGTCGGTGTAATTCAGGCGACCGAGACCATCAAACTGATCCTCGGCCAGGGCGATCCGCTGATCGGACGGCTGCTGTTAGTGGATGCGCTCGGCATGAAATTCCGCGAACTCAAATTGCGCAAGAGTCCCGATTGTCCCGTCTGCGGTAAAAATCCAACCGTGACGTCGCTGATCGACTACAACGAATTTTGCGGAATCCGCGGCGAAGAAGAAGCCGCTGCCACCGATGTGCCCGCCATGACCGTGGAAGAATTAAAGCGACAACTCGACGCGAAGAAAGACCTGTTCATCCTCGACGTCCGCGAACCGCACGAGTATCAGATCTGCAACCTCAACGGACACCTCATTCCGCTAGGCGACTTGCCGAAACGCGTCCATGAACTCGACTCCAGCCGCGAGATCGTAGCGCATTGCCGCTCCGGCGTCCGTAGCGGTAAGGCAGTTACTTTCCTGCGTCAGGCGGGATTCAAGAAAGTGCATAACTTAACGGGTGGGATTCTGGCTTGGGCGGATAAGATCGATCCGACGATGCCGAAGTACTGAAAGGCAGTGGTTAGTAGCTCGCGATTAGTGGTTAATTTCTTGAGTCGGCTTCAACATAGCTGGAAGAGCGCGGCTTCACAGGCTGGGGAAAAGCTCAGGTCTTGACCTTAGGTTTGAAGGGGCGCGGCTTTAAGCCGCGCCGTAAATGCTCCAAGATGAGTGGCGGCTCTAGCCGCCGAGGTTAGAACGCGTCGCCGCAAACATTTTTCCGCACCCTCCTCAGCCGCGCCGCGGATGCTGCAGAACGAACAAACCAAACACTCATCTTGACAATGACGAGTGCCAGGACGAGACTTGCCTTTCCAGCGTATATGGACTTCCATCAGCCTGCCCAACCAAGGAGCTTCTAATGAGACTTAGTCCACGATTGTTGATCTCGTTTGTTCTCTTCCTCGCCGCTTCCTTCGCCGCGTCCCAGAGCGTCGAATACAAAGTTTTGGCAACGAACAAGACTTCCACGAGTCAGAAGGAAATGAACGAGGCCTCCGACGCCGGGTTTCAATTCGGCGGCGTCATGGGAGGCGAAACCAGTTTTGGCGGATCGGAAGTAGTGACGATTATGTATCGTAAATCGCCTTCGGAAAAAGGCCGGTTTGCATACAAGTTGCTGGCGACAAACAAAACGTCCACCATGCAGAAGGAATTGCAGGAGGCCGGTGACGAGGGCTTCGAGTACAAGGGACAGACCGTCTACAAATCAACATTCGGCGGCCAGGAAGTCGTGACCATCCTTGAACTTGATCGCACGATCAAGAACCGTCCGAGGTATGAGTACCGGCTCCTGGCCACGAAGAAAACATCCACCATGCAAAAAGAACTTCAGGAGGCAGGATCCGAAGGCTTCGAGTTTGTTGGCGTGACGGTAGGGGAAACCGCAATGGCTGGACATGAAGTGGTCAGCATTCTGCGGCGAATGGGTAAATAGTGTTTCGCGTAACACAGCGTGCCGTCATGTTGCAGCAAGGGCATAGCCTGACCGGCGGAAATCTAGCTTGGGCGGATAAGATTGATCCCTCGATGCCGGAAGTACTGAAAACTAGTGGTTAGTGACTAGTGTTCAAGCTTGGCTTCGCCGTACCGCCGGGAGGGGATGGCTTCATCCGTGCCGCCAGAGTTGTGAACATGGGCTTCAGGCCCAGGGATCAACACATCGTTCGACCCACCTTGACAAACCCGTGCACCAGTCAGACAATGCTCCCCGAGCCCCTGAAAGAAGTGCGTTCTCCCCGCTGAAGCTCGGGCCTCGGGATCGAGTCAATCCGTCACAGTTTGACGTATGTCAGCCGAAGGCGATGTAAGTCATTGGCTATCGGCGCATCACGAAAGGATGTAGCCCTATGAAGCGAGTTAGTGCAACAGTGTGTCTGGTACTTTTTGTGAGTTTGTCGTGGGCGCTGGCTTTGGGCCAAGATGCTGCTCCAGCGCCGGCCCCGCAGCCTGCAACGCAGGCGGTTGCGCCGCCTACCAGTAAGTTAGTTCTGAAGGAAGGGACTGACGTGAAGCTGAAATTCGCTGACGACCTGAGCTCCAAGACCGCTTCCGAAGGCGACCCCGTCAATCTAGTTCTAGACGAAGATCTGAAGGTAGGCGATGTAGTAGTCGTGAAGGCTGGGGCAAAAGCGACTGGAGCGATTACAAATGCCAAGAAGGCTGGAATGATGGGTAAAGGCGGCGAGCTAAATTTGCGCTTGGAGCACTTGAAAGCTGGCGACCATCGAATTAGATTGCGCGGGAGTAAAGGTAAAGAAGGGGAAGGCAAAGTAGGGACTGCGGTCGCTCTGACCGTACTATTCGGGCCGATCGGACTTATTAAGCATGGCAAAAACGTGGAGATCAAAGCGGGCACAGCTCTCGCCGCCTACGTGGACGAGGATGCTGCTCTTGATCCTGTAAAGTGAACCATGTCGTCCCGCCCTTCGTGCATTTCCTGGGGATCGAGCAGAAGGTGCCGCTGAAAGGGACGAAGACA
The DNA here is from genome assembly GCA_043734305.1 of Acidobacteriota bacterium. GTDB lineage: Bacteria > Acidobacteriota > Terriglobia > Terriglobales > Acidobacteriaceae > Acidiflorens. Next base: position 2,831 of record JAYTFO010000172.1, read on the forward strand.
CCGCCCAAGCGGGCGCTCGTGAACTACAACTACGACGTGCTGGCGTCGAACTAGGCGGAAGCGGTCAAGAGTCGAATCTGTACCAGCGAAGCGGCCGGCGCGGGGGACGCTTTGCGCAACATGTTGGCGGTGGGAACGCCCGTCCGGTAGTAGGATTTTTCGCAGTCCGCAGTCGAAGGGCCGCGCATACTCCCCTCCATGTACGCCAGCCCCGGACAACGCGTGCAACTGCTAACGTGGCTGCATGACGAGCACACCGTCAGATCTTTCGCTTTGATCGAGCGCACTTCGTTCATTTCCGGCGAGTGATTCCAGATATCCATGAACTTCTGCTGCCGGACATTGCCGGTCGGCAGCGGAAACTGCACGCACGGAAAAACGTCTCCGTAGGGAGAGATGTAGCAGAAGGAATGTCCGGCGCTGCACGAGTAGCCTTCCATATCGTCGTCGGAGACAGGTTTGGGCGGCGCGCAAAACTCTTCCATGTTCGGAACAAGTTTGGGATTACTGAAGACGCTCGGCAACTCTTCGCCCGCAATACGCAGGGAAAGAACGTCGGTGTTGCCGTCCATC
>JAYTFO010000173.1:0-7518 GCA_043734305.1 Acidobacteriota bacterium
CTTCTCTCTGTGACCTCTGTGCTCCCTGTGGTTAGGAAGTCAGGAGCTTGAACCACAGGGGACACAGAGGTCACTAAGGCAGAGCTGCCGCCCGATAAATCTCAACTCCTATCCTATTGGTTAAAAAACACTTATCTATTGATCTGCGCTTTACCTGCTGTGCATTGTCATCCCACGGGCCAAGCTCCATTCTGCTCCCAGCACGGAGGCCCTCATGGCCGCTACACTCGCTGATTTTGCTGAACAATCCAATCCCCGGACGCTCGCCGAAGCCCGCCGCGCCGGATTTCGCCAGGCAACCCGGGTTCATGGCAGCTATCTCGCCACCGCCGAAAAACGCGCGCTCATTTGGATGGCGGAACGCATGCCCACCTGGGTCGGTTCCGACCACCTGACGCTGTTGGGCTTTGCCGCGCAGGTCGCAACCGGCGTCTGCTACGCCTTCGCCGGCAGGGATCGCCGAATGTTGCTGGCAGCCATCGTGTGTCTCGCAGTGAACTGGTTTGGCGACAGCCTGGACGGCACGCTCGCCCGCGTTCGTCAACGGCAGCGTCCGCGCTATGGGTTCTACGTGGACCACATCATTGACTCGATCGGCTCGGTCGCGATGATGGGCGGGCTTGCTCTGTCTGGGTACATGCATCCCGTGATCGCCATCGGATTGCTGATTGCGTTTCTGCTGCTCTCGATCCAGTCCTATCTCGCGACTTACACGCTGGGCGAATTTCACCTCTCGTTCTGGCACTTCGGCCCAACGGAATTGCGAATCCTGCTGGCGGTCGGTAACCTGGCGCTGTTCCGGTGGGCCTGGGTGATTCATGGGCAATATCGGCTGTTTGACTTGGGCGGCGCCATTGGACTGATTGGCATGATTCTGATGCTGATCGTGGTCACGTTGAAAAACACCGTCCGCCTTTATCGCGAAGAGCGGATTGGATGAAGAACGCCAGTTCTCAGTTCCCGGTTCTCAGTTCTCAGAGGAGCGGACGAACTTTCCTGCGCTGGCTAAAGTTCAACCTCGTCGGCGGAATCGGGATTGCCGTGCAGCTGGCCGCCCTGGCGCTGTTTCGTTCGGCGCTCCACCTCGATTACATGTTGGCGACGGCGCTGGCCGTCGAGGCCACCGTAATCCACAACTTCCTGTGGCATGAGCGCTTCACCTGGGCGGACCGTCCGACATTGGGATTTGCGGACACGCTGCTCAGGCTGGCGAAGTTCAACGCCACAAACGGCGGAGTGTCGATCATCGGCAATCTCCTGATCATGCGTCTGCTCGTCGGCGGACTGAGCATGAACTACGTCGCCGCCAACCTGATCGCGATTGGTGCGTGCTCGGTGGTCAACTTCCTGCTCAGCGATTGTTTTGTGTTCCAAGGGGAGTCCCGGACGTGACCCCAGGTGACCTCGGTAAGAGTTCGTGAGTGCTGACCCTGACCACTTTGGGGGTTACGCCAGCGCACAATTCGCGCTATAATTCAGTCAGTAATCATGCGCACGAACGGCTCCATTTCGCGGATGTGCTGGATCGAGGGACGCGCTTGTCCCCGCCGCTATCTCTGCGTTCTACCTTCTAATGTGCGTGCCAACCTCTTCGGCAGCGACTAATCGTCGCACCCTCCGACTTCGTCAGTGGACGTCAGCTACCAGCTCTTAGTCTTTAGCTCTTAGCTTCCCGCACAGCGATTCGAATCGCGAACGAGTACGGCCACTGACCACCAACCACTAACCACTATCCGCTGTTTCTAGGAGGACTCCATGACTACCAAGACTCTGACTGCCGGCCCCAAGCTTACGACCAAAATTCCGGGCCCCAACGCCGCGCGCATCGTCGCGGGCGATGACAAGATCATTTCGCCGTCTTACACGCGTTCCTATCCCCTGGTTGCCAAGCGCGGCCGCGGCATCGTTATCGAAGACGTGGACGGCAACGAATTTTTCGATTTCTCCGCCGGCATTGCCGTGACTTCCACCGGCCATTGCCATCCCGAAGTGGTCGCAGCCATTCAGAAACAAGCGGGCGAACTGATTCACATGTCGGGCACGGATTTCTATTACGAGAGCATGGTCACGCTCGCCGACCGCCTCTCGAAAATCGCTCCCATGCCCGGGCCGCACAGAGTCTACTACGGCAATTCCGGAACGGAAGCGATCGAGTGCGCGCTCAAACTGGCGCGCTATCACACCAAGCGGCAACAGGTGATCGCGTTCTTCGGAGCGTTTCACGGACGCACCATGGGTGCGCTTTCGCTCACGGCGTCCAAGCCGCAGCAGAAGCGCCGTTTCGCGCCGCTCGTTCCGGGCGTGACCCATATTCGCTATCCCGATGTCTATCGCGGTTGCGAAGGCGGTCCGCAGGATGCCGATAAGTTTGCGCTCGGCTGCGCCCGCTTCATCGAAGACAAGCTCTTTAAAACCACGGTTGCGCCCGAAGAAGTTGCGGCCATCTTCGTCGAGCCGATTCAGGGCGAAGGCGGATACGTCGTGGCTCCAACCATTTTCATGCAGGAACTGCGCCGCATCTGCGATCAGCATGGCATCCTGCTGGTGGTGGACGAAGTGCAATCCGGCATCGGGCGCACCGGCAAGTGGTGGGCGGTCGAACACACCGGCGTGCATCCGGACATTGTGTGCAGCGCCAAGGGCATCGCTTCCGGAATGCCGCTCGGCGTCGTCATCAGCAAGGCCGACGTCATGGACTGGATCCCCGGTTCGCACGCTTCGACTTTCGGCGGCAACCCGGTCAGCATCGCCGCGGCTCTCGCCACCCTCGATGTGATCGAGAAAGAAGGTCTGCTCAAGAACTCGCAGGTAGTCGGCGACTACATGCGCGCTAAGATGGCGGACTGGCCGAAGAAACATAAGATCGTCGGCGATGTTCGCGGCCGGGGCTTGATGATCGGCGTCGAAATTGTGAAAGACCAGAAGACGCGCGAGTACGCTCCGGAAATGCGCGACCGGATTGTGGAGCTCGCCTTCGATCGCGGCGTCCTCCTCCTGGGCTGCGGCCCGAGCACGGTTCGCATTTCGCCGCCGCTCGTGGTCACACAGGACGAAGCCGACGTTGCGATCGACGCGCTCGAAGAGTCGATTGCGATCGTCGAGAAAAACGCATAATCATAAAGTTGTTATTGGGAGGTGTGCGATGTGGAACGGAAAAGTGGAATCCATCCACATCGCCTCCGCCGCAACGGGGCCCACTCAGGCTCTGGATCGGGCGGTTCTGATTCCCGGCGTCGGGATTGAAGGAGATCGTTATGCCCTTAAACAGGGCACCTTCTACAAGCCCGAGCCGGATTTCGAATTGACCTTGATCGAGGCGGAGGCGATTGAAGCGTTGCAGCGCGAGTACAGCGTCGAACTCTCAGCCCCCGAGGCTCGTCGCAACATCGTCACTCGCAACGTGCCGTTGAACCACCTGGTGGGCAAAGAATTCACGATCGGCGAGGTGCGCATCCGTGGCATCCGTCTCTGTGAACCCTGCGATCACTTGCAGAGAGTAACTGGCAAACAGTCGATCAAAGGCCTGCGCCATCGCGGCGGATTGCGGGCGCAGATACTGACGCAAGGAACGATCCGCGTCGGCGACCCAGTAACACCCTCCACATAGAGACGCGGCTTGCCGCGGCTCCGCCGCGAGAGTCTTGAAATCGCAACAAGAGGCTCTGTCCCACAGGTTTTGGGAAGGGCACGACTTCAGTCGTGCCGTCCCAGCATTCCTCAGGAAGGGCTTTAGCCCGTGAGGTCCGCCTCAGCGGCTGAAGCCGAAACAATTTGGGTGATTGCGGCACGACTGAAGTCGTGCCCTTCCCGAACAGGAAAACACGATGGGCGACACCACACTCCGTGAACTCGTGTACGGCAAAGGCGCTCACGTGGATCCGCTCGCCTGCCTAGAGGACATCGCGGCCGCCCTTGCGATTCGCACCGTCACCGGCTACCCGCACTCGATCTGGCAGATTGTCGAGCACATGAATTATTGGATGGAATACGAGCTTCGCAGAATCGCTGGGAAACGTCCGGCCTATCCGGAGCACGCGATTGAGAGTTGGCCTGCGCATCCAGATCCCGCCGGCGAAGAGCAATGGCAGGCGGCGCGGCAACGCTTCGGCGACTTACTCGGCCAAATGGCATCGCTGGCGGCGTCCGATACAGTCTCGCTGGAGAAGATAGTAACTCCAGACAAGCCGACATCGCAGCCATCGACGGTCTACACGATACTGCAGCAGATCACGACACATAACAGCTATCACGTCGGCCAGATCGCCATGCTTCGCCGGCAGTTTGATGAATGGCCTCCTCAACGAGGCGGAGATAGTTGGTAAATCGCAACTTCCGCCCTCGCACCTCATCTAATTCCTAAACCTGGTTTCACAAATATTAAGGAACTCTTTATGCCACGCTTCACAACTCGCACTCTCTTTGCACTCGCCGTCGCCCTGGTTTTGTGGGCGTCGGCCTTCGCGGGAATTCGCGCCGGCCTGCGCGCCTACTCTCCCGGACATCTCGCGATCCTGCGTTTTCTGGTCGCTTCGCTTCTGCTCGCGATCTACGCTGCCATCGCCCACTTCCGCCGCCCTGAACTCCGCGATATTCCAGGGCTGGTCGTAACCGGCGCGATCGGAATCACGTTTTACAACATCGCAATCAACTATGGAGAAACGCGCGTCACGGCAGGCTCCGCCAGTTTGCTGATTGCGTCCGTACCCATCTGGACCGCGCTCTTTGCCAGATTCATGCTGCACGAAAAACTGACGTCCCTGGGATGGTTCGGCGTGCTGCTCAGTTTCGCCGGCGTGGCGCTGATCGCCAGTGGTGAAGGCGAAGGCATCCGCTTGTCGCCACAAGCTCTGGTCATTCTGTTAGCGGCGCTCACGTCCGCCGTCTACATGATCATGCAGAAACATTATCTGGGGAGATACAGCGCACTGGAATTTACCGCTTACTCGATCTGGTTCGGAACGGTGCTGATGTTGCCCTTCGGGCGCGGCTTTATGCATGCCCTGCGTGCCGCCCCGGTTTCCGCAACCTTGTCGGTAGTCTATCTCGGAATTTTCCCGGGAGCGCTTGCCTATGTCGCGTGGGCCTACGTGATGTCGCATGGCACCGCCGGACGCACCGCGACGTTGCTCTACCTGATCCCCGTAATGGCGATCGGAATCGCATGGTTGTGGCTGGGAGAAGTCCCGCACTGGATCGCGCTGGCTGGCGGCGCCATCGCGCTGGCGGGCGTGGTGCTGGTAAACACAAAGGGGAAAGTAAAGTTCGCTCCCGAAAACGCACCAGCGGATCGGCCGGCTATGATCCTCGAGATTTAATTACGAGACAGCAGAATACCCAACACGGAGACACCGAGACACCGAGAAAATGCGGGGTTCGACCTGGCGGTTAGCCGGAAATTACTCTGCTTAAACACAAATCCTAATTTTTACTCCGTGTCTCCGTGCCTCCGTGGTGGGTGTTGCTCTCAACTGAGAACCCGGAAATGTACCCAACGCCGCGTGACCGCCGTCACAGCGCCGGAACAGGGCAGACCTTATAGTGAGTCGGGGTGCACATCGACTCTCATGTTTGCCGGACGCATCACGCAAGTCACACTGCGCGCACTGGATTGGCTGGCCGCTCGCACCCTCCCACCCGACAACATGCCCGCGCACCAGCGTACCGGCCGCCGCGGCGAAGAAGAAGCCTACTTCTATCTTCGACGAAAAGGATACGTCATCATCGCCCGGAATTATCGTTCGCCGCATCATCGCGGAGAACTCGATCTGGTTGGATGGGACCATGACATGCTTTGCTTCATCGAAGTGAAGACCCGCACCTCGCGCGCCGTTAAGCCCGCCGAAGCCGCCGTGGATCGCGACAAGCAACGAGAATTGCGGAAAGCGGCACACGACTTCCTGCGCCAGATGCCACCCTCATGCCCATGGCGCTTCGACGTGCTGGCCATATACTACGAAGCGGGACGGGGAGCGGCTTTTGAGCTCTTTCAAAATGCCTTTTCTACTTCCCTGTCGTACAATCACTGACTGCGAACTTCGAACGTCCCGCAGGTCCTGCTGAAAGGAATCTAGTACGTGCCCGAATTGAGAAAAGATCCCATCGTGGGTCGGTGGGTGATTATTTCCACGGATCGCGCCAAGCGTCCCACTGACTTCGTGCGCGAACCGGTCAAGATCAAAGGTGGGGGATTTTGTCCTTTCGACTACGGGAACGAAAGCAAGACTCCGCCCGAGATTCTGGCGTATCGTCCAAATGCGAACGGCGCGACTCCTGCGAAAGACAGTCCCGGCTGGACCGTACGCGTGGTGCCGAACAAATTCCCTGCGCTCGGCATCGAAGGCGACCTGAACAAACAAGCCGAAGGCATGTTCGACAAGATGCGTGGCATCGGTGCGCACGAAGTGATCATCGAAACCCCCGATCACAACGCCACTCTCGCGACGCTGCCCTCGCGGCGGATTGAGGACGTGTTGTGGGCTTTCCGCGACCGCATTCTCGATCTTAAAAAAGACCGCCGCTTCAAATACATTTTGATCTTTAAAAATCATGGAGAAGCGGCCGGCGCTTCGCTCGAGCACTCCCATTCCCAATTGATCGCCCTGCCGATCCTGCCCATTTACGCGGTGGAAGAAATTCAGGGAGCCAAGCAGTATTACATTTACAAGGAACGCTGCGTGTTTTGCGACATCATCCGGCAGGAAATGGACAACGGCATTCGCATCGTGGCGGAAAACGAAGACTTCCTGACCCTCGCACCTTACGCGCCGCGTTTTCCTTTCGAAACCTGGATTCTGCCCAAGCGGCATGAGTCGGCATTCGAGAACGCGTCGTCGCACATGTTTGAGAACCTTGCAAAAGCGCTGAAGTTGCTGCTCATGAAGGCCGATCGCGTACTCGATAATCCGCCTTACAATTTAGTGATTCATTCCTCGCCCGTGCAGGATCCCAACAACGAGCACTATCACTGGCACATCGAGTTCATGCCCAAGCTCACCAAGACGGCCGGCTTTGAATGGGGAACGGGATTCTACATCAACCCCACGCCGCCCGAAGAAGCTGCGAAATTTCTGCGCGAAGCCAACGTGGAAGAGCCGGTGACCGCAAGCATCCGCTGAGTCAACTTCAAGAAAATCGGGATACTTTTGGGTGGCACAGCGGTTCAGCGCTGCGAAACTCGCCATGAGTCTTGACGGCTTTAGCCACTGCGGGGACAACATCAGCATCGCAAGCGACCTATCCGCGCAGGAAAGTGATCACGAACTGACAACCATGACCTCGGGGGCTGAAGCCCTCCATCGAGCGACTTTGATCGCAGCGGTGAACCGCTGCGCCACCCAAAGGCCTCTGCAATCCAACAGCGAATAAAAAGAGGCACGGATTCTTAATCCGTGCCTTCCAGGAGGTCACTCTATTGCGGCAATTGCGGTCCGCTCTCTTGCCCTGGAAGCACGACAGCCAGTTGTACGGGCCGTCCCCGTGTGCCTCCGCGCATGTAAGCGCGATTGTTGCTTCGTTCCA
>JAYTFO010000174.1:0-6940 GCA_043734305.1 Acidobacteriota bacterium
TGCGGATTCCCCCGAAACGGTGGAAGAATTCCGGGGACCGCAAAATTATGCAGGCATTGTGCGGCGGAAGGGGGGTACTGTCAAGGAAACACCGCAAAATTACAGGGAATTTTGTGTGACGTCCGGGCAGTGGGAGAGGTGGGCGCTCGGTTCTGAGCGAGCTTTCCGCCCCTGCTGTGCAAACCACAGGACGCCCGCGATGGTCTTCGCATCTCGAATCAGCCCTTTCTGCACCATCCGCACCGCCGCCGGCAAAGGGAAGAAGCGCGTCAGAATCCTCTCGTCTTCTTCGGGCTGGGCGATCCCAGGCTTTAGACCCTGCGCCAGATAAATGCTCATCGTCTCGTCCAGAAATCCCGGACTTACATAAAAATGCAGGATTTTCTTCCAGATGCGCGCGCTGTATCCGGTCTCCTCCAGCAGTTCGCGCTTGGCCGCTGCCAACTCGCGCTCGCCATCGTCGATTCGCCCCGCGGGAAGTTCCCACATCATTTGTCCTGCCGCGTGCCGATACTGGCGTTCCAACAGAACGGTTGGGGCGGAAGCAGTCCCGTCGACCGCCAGCACCACAATCGATCCCGAGTGCCGGATGACATCACGCCGGGCACGAACGCCCCCCGGTTCTTCCACCTGATCGGTCGTAACGGAAAACACGGGTCCCTGGTATGCAACGCTCGAAGAAATCACACGCGCTTTCGTAGTTTTCGATTTGCTGGGTTTTGCCATACCAACAATATAATTGACGGCTACCTCAGTGGTATCCTGCGCCGGTGGTGAAAAAGCATTCAATCGCGGTTGTCGGTGCCGGTAGTCTGGCAACATTCCTTGCGTCCGCACTGCGCAAGTCCGGCTACACGATCACAGAAATCATCAGTCGGGATTCCCCCCGCTCGCGCCAATCCGCCCGTCACCTGGCCGCGAAAGTCAGCGCTCGCGCTTTTACCATTCAGACAGCTCCGCTCGACGCCGAAGTGCTTTGGCTGTGCGTCCCCGATCGCGAGATCCACGCGGCCGCTGCGTCTCTCGCCGCGTGCCCACACGGCAAAGTAAAGTTCGCCTTCCACTCCAGCGGAGCGCTCACCAGCCGCGAACTCAACCCTCTACGCAAGGGAGGAATCGCCGCAGCCTCCGTTCATCCTCTTATGACCTTCGTCCCCGGCGGTAGTCCTTCGTTGGCCGGAGTTCCGTTCGCCGTCGAGGGAGACGCCGCCGCCACCCGCATCGCCCGCCGAATTGTCCGCGATCTGGGCGGCGACAGCTTCGCACTCCCCGCCGCGCGCAAAGCCGCTTACCATGCCTGGGCGACGATGACCTCGCCACTGCTGCTGGCGTTTCTGGTAACGCTCGAACAAGCCGCTCGTGCCGCTGGATTAACTCGCGCGGATTCCCGGCGAAAAAGTCTGCCCATCATTCGTCAGACTCTGGAAAACTATTCACGGCTCGGCCCCCAACATTCGTTCAGCGGCCCCATCATTCGCGGAGACGTAGAGACGGTGGCGAAGCACCGCGATGTATTGCGAAAATCTCCTGAAACTTGGGCGGTGTACGTGGCCTTAGCCAGATCGGCGTTGCGAACATCACCGGCGAAGAACCGCAAAGACCTGCAAAAGCTGCTGCGGCCTAGAGCGTAGCGCTGGCATCCTGCCGGCTGTCGTGGCGGCGTCCCGCCGCCACATCCCAAAGCGAGACAGAACGGATGTGCGAAAAGTGTTTGTCAATTGGGGGATTGATTCCTTAACCTGCTGAATTTGCTGAGATTTCGATGCCGAGGGTGTCTCTCGAATGTGGCGGCGGGACGCCGCCACGACAGCCGCCGGGACGGCGGCGCTATGCTACCGCTTCGTGAACAAGTGCCCCATCTTCTCTTCTTTGGTCTTTAGATATTCTTCCGTGTACTTGCTGGGCGCGACTTCGCACGGAACCCGTTCGGTCACTCTGATCCCGATTCGCTCTAGCGCTCCAACTTTATCCGGATTATTCGAGAGCAAACGCACTTGCTGGATGCCGAGCGCTTTCAGAATCTCCACCGGCAGTTGAAATTCTCGATGATCGGCTTTGAATCCCAACTTTTCATTGGCCTCAACCGTATCCAGCCCGCTGTCCTGGAGTGCGTAGGCCTGGAGCTTCGCCATCAGACCAATGCCGCGCCCTTCCTGCTGCTCGTAGACGAGCACGCCCCGGCCTTCCTTCGCGATCATCGACAATGCCATTTCCAGTTGCTGCCGGCAGTCGCAGCGCAGTGATCCGAATACATCTCCAGTCAGGCATTGGGAGTGAATACGAACCAGCGGAGAGCCGGAGAGATCGTCGCCCATCACCAGCGCCACCGCTTCTTCTATCTTGCCTTCGTTCGCGGTCCCGGTGGTGAAGCCGTGAATCCGGAACTGTCCCCAGCGGGTTGGAAAATCGGCGGACGCAACTTGCTTTACCTTCGTGGCGCTCACCCTCAAATTATAGGGGAAGATAGGGTAATGTAGAGACAAGGCTCGCAGGCAGAAGAAATTTGTAATTTGGCAATTTGGTAATTTGTAATTTCAGGCCTTACTATTTCCGGTTTTGAATTACAAATTACCAATTACAAATTACCAAATTACAAATCAGACTACTTTCATACGGAATGTTCGAACAAAACGAAATGCCAGGGAATCCGCTCAACGTCATCATCTTCTCTTCCGTCCCTCCGCGACAGGTTGCCCGCATCGTGGCGCGTATTCGCCGCGACGCCCCGGAAGCCCGCGTCGGTGGCGTGCTCTACGAACGCCGTCCCCCGAAGACGATGAAGCAGCGCATCGACAACTGGCGCAAGAAAATGAAGCGCCTTACATATTGGCGCTATGTGGCGCATCGCGTGGGGGCGACTGTTGAACGCCACGCCTCCGATCACCTCGACGCGGTGATTCGCTTCATTCACGCGGCGCCGAGGTGGCCGAACGGCAAGACCGGATACGGTCTCGACGATCTGGGCGAGAGTTGTAAGCAAGTCGGCGCCGAGCTATTCATCACTCGCGACATTCATTCCGAAGATGCTCTCGCGTTCGTGCGCCGTATGAATGCCGATCTGGGCCTGGTCTTTGGCACGCGCATTTTGAAGCCAGTGCTCTACAACATTCCGAAGCAGGGATCGATCAACATCCACAAACGCAAAGTCCCCGACTATCGCGGCGGCGGCGCGGTCGGACTCTGGGAACTGCTCGACGACCAGAAGGAAATCGGCATCACCGTGCATCGCGTGGAAGCGAAGGTCGATGTCGGCGGCGTCATTCGATCCGCGACCATTCCCATCGAGCCCTTCGACGATCTAGAAAGCCTCGCGTTGAAGGCCGATGTGGTCGGCTCCGATTTAATCGTGGCTGCGATCCGCGATTTTGCTCTCGGGACGGTGAAAGAAATCCCGCAGACCGGCACCGGAAAGACGCTCAGGTCGCCGACCGCCGAAGACTTGCTGCAAATGAAAAAGCAACTCGCCGCTCGCCGCAAAAGCAAAGCCTACGGCAATCCGTACCGGCGTCCGCCCTGGAAACTGCTGGCGAAGTCTCTGCTGTTTGCGATTCCGGTTGCGCTGCGCAATCGGCGATACCGCCGCCAGCACGATTTCCCGGTCATGATCCTCTATCACCACCTGGTCGCGGATCGCCCGCACCGTTTCGGCGTTGGCACCGCGTACTTCCTTCGCCAGCTGAATTATCTGCTCCGCCACTATCGCGTGGTGAGCCTGAGCGAAGCCGTCCGCCTGATTCGCGAAGGTCCGGTCACGGTGCCAACCGTCGCCGTTACTTTTGATGACGGCTATGCCGACAACTACATCAACCTGCGAGCTGTCACCGAAGAGACCGGCGTCCCCATCGGATACTTCGTCGCGACCGAGCACCTTGCGACTGGGAAAGAGTTCGCCCACGACCAACTCTTCAACGAACACGGATTCCCACCCCACACCTGGGACCAAGTGAAATTCATGCTGCACAGCGGATACGAAATCGGCAGCCACACCCGCAACCACGCCGATTGTGGCTCCACCGACGAAAAGTTCCTGCGATCTGAAATTGTCGGCTCATTGGACGACTTCAAGGAAAATCTGGGCCCAACCCCTCACTTCTCATTTCCATTCGGTTTTGCCCAGAACATCTCGGCGCCAGCCGTGGAGATTGCATGTGCGCACTATGAAAACGTATTTTCTGCATACGGGGGAGGGAACTTTCGCAGCGACGGCCAGCGAGTCGTGAAACGCAGCAACTTCCCGTTCACTGTCTGGGAACTCGAACTGGAACTCCAGTCCGTCCTGCATCCCGCCCGTCCCGAAGAGCCGCACCTGAAGAAGTGGTAGCGCATCTGTAGCGCCGCCGTCCCGGCGGTTGTCGTGGCGGGCGTCCCGCCCCCACATCGGACTGAGTATCGCCGCATGCGTGAGCTTACCCGGGCGCTATCTTGGCCAGCGGCCGCGTCCCGAGCCTGGGTCGCTGCTTGCGGTCGCGCGAGAAAGTGGAATCAACCCACGCACTAGCCGCGAGGCGGCGGAACAGGAATGCCCGGCACGGCAGTGCCGGGTATCGAAAGTGAGAGGGTGAGTCCCGCAAGGGACGGCACCCCAGCGGCTTCGCCAGTGGCGGCGTAGCACTGCCACGACAGCCGGCAAGATGCCCCGCGCTAAAGACACATTACTTTGGGAACAGACAATGGGAAATGCCAGGATGCTAGAATCGAGTTCGGGCCCGCCTGAATGTGATCTGGTTGGAGCCGTAGTCGAGACCGGAGATGACGCGCAATATTAGCTAAGTCCTTCCGGATCATAAAGTTTATCCCCTGATTGAAAGTCTATGACTAACCAGAAGATCGTCGTGATCGGAGCGGGTCCTACCGGACTGGGCGCCGCGTATCGCCTCCACGAACTGGGCTACGAAAACTGGGTTCTCTACGAAAAATCAGACGGCGTCGGCGGACACTCCTGTTCGCACGTCGATGCCAATGGATTCGTGTGGGACGAAGGCGGGCACGTTATCTTTTCGCACTATCCCTACTTCGACAAACTGATCGACGACATGCTCGGCAAGGAAGTCCACGAGCGCATTCGCGAAAGCTGGATCGTGAAAGACGGCGACTGGGTTCCGTATCCCTTTCAGAGCAACCTGCGTTATCTGCCGAAAGAGGTTCAAGTCAGCTGCCTGGTCGGGGCCGCCAAAGCTTCGGCCAGCGGAACCGGGAAAGAAGCCGCCAACTTCCGCGATTGGATTCTGGCAACTTTCGGCGAAGGCATCGCCGACGCCTTCATGTTCCCGTACAACTCGAAAGTCTGGACGACGCCGCTCGAACAGATGTCCAAGGGGTGGATCGCCGATCGCGTAGCCGTATTGGATTACAAACGCCTGCTGGAAAATGTTCTTTACGAACGCGACGACGTAGGCTGGGGACCAAACAGCAAGTTCAAATTTCCTCTGCACGGCGGGACCGGTGAAATCTACCGCCGCATGGCCAGCCGCTTTCCAGACAAAATTAAGACCGGCAAACAGCTTGCCGAAGTCGATCTGAATCGCCGCCGCGTTTCTTTTGAGGACGGTACCGGCGACACCTATGATCTCCTGATCTCGACCGCTCCGCTCGACCTGCTCACCAAAATGATTCGGCCCACCGACAGCAAACTCGTCGACGCATCCGCTGGCCTCGAGCACAACAACCTGCTCGTGATGGGAATCGGCCTCAAGAAGAAGATCGAGACGGGCCGCTGCTGGATCTATTTCACCGACGCCGACATGCCTTGCTATCGCGCTACTTACTTCTCACACTATTCGCCCTTCAACGTCCCCAACGGCGACACCGAAAAGTACAGTTCGTTGATGTGCGAGATGTCATTCAAGGTCGGCGAGACTCCCGACCCAGAAAAAGTCCTGGACCAGGTAATTGACGGTCTAATCAAGTCCACGATCCTCGAAGAAGGCGATCAGAAGAATATCGTTTCCCGCTATCATCGTATCGTCGGCTATTCGTATCCGATTCCGACGCTCGGTCGCGATAAGGCGCTCAATGTTTTGCAACCGGCGCTACTCGAAAAAGGAATCTACTCGCGCGGACGTTTCGGCGCGTGGCGCTACGAGATTGGAAACATGGACCATTCCGTACTCATGGGTGTGGAAGCCGTCAACAACATCCTGGCCGGAGAAAAAGAACTGGTTTTCCACAGCTCCTAGCAGGCTGCGGAAGAACTCAGTGTTGCACTTGTTTTGGGTGGCGCAGCGGTTTACCGCTGCGATAAGACTTTGTTTTGAGTCCGGCTTTAGCCGCTGTGGTAATACTGCTTGCTCGCAAGCGACTTTTTCCGCAGCTGCTAGACAGAGCCAAAGATCATCGACGAGGGCGAACGCGAACGACGAACGACCATCGACCATAGGGAATTCATGTCCGCTGCCGCCAATACGACCCCGAAGATCAGCGTCGTCATCCCCAGCTACAAGACTGCCTCGCTGATTGCGCGCTGTCTTGATACGGTCATGGCGCAGACTTTTCAGGATTTCGAAGCGATCATCGTCAACGACGGCTCGCCCGATACTCCCGAACTCGAAAAAGTTCTTCTGCCTTACATGGATCGGATCGTCTACATTAAGCAGGAGAACAAGCGCTGCGCAGGTGCCCGGAACACGGCTATTCAAAATGCGCGCGGCGAATTCCTCGCGTTCCTCGATAGCGACGACACCTGGTATCCCGAACACCTCGCTTCCCAGATGAAGCAGTTCGCCGACGATCCTTCGCTCGATCTCGTGTACTGCGACTCGCTGCTGGTGGGCGATCCGGAGCGCGAGGCGCCCTTCATGGTGCGCTGCCCGTCCAACGGCACGGCCACGTTTGAGACTCTGGTGACGGAGCAATGCCAGATTCCGATCTCGACGGTAGTGGTTCGCAAAGCGGCAATCGTAAAGGCCGGCGGTTTCGATGAAACCATCCCGCGCTGCGACGA
>JAYTFO010000175.1:0-6549 GCA_043734305.1 Acidobacteriota bacterium
GCGATCTGGCCGGAGTTATACTCGCGCATCTTCTGCTGGAGTTGATCGAGATACCCCGCACCATTCGTCGGCAGAGTGTCGCGCCCATCCATGAAGGCGTGGACGAAGAGGCGGTCCACTCCATTCTGCTTGGCCATTTTGAGAAGCGCGTAAAGATGCGTCTGCTGCGAATGCACGCCGCCGTCGGAGAGCAGTCCAAACAAATGCAGTTTGCGGCCGCCAGTGCGCGCATGCTTCATCGCATCGAACAGCACAGGCTGCGAAAAGAAGTCACCATTCTGAATCATCGAGTCAATGCGCGTGATGTCCATATGCACGATGCGTCCGGCGCCGATGTTCAGATGTCCGACTTCACTGTTACCCATCTGACCTTCGGGCAGCCCGACAAACGGACCGCTAGTGTGAATGAGCGTATTGGGATACTCACGCAGCATCCGGTCGTAAACAGGCTTGCGCGCTAGAGCGATGGCGTTGGCCTTGGTTTCAGCACGGTATCCCCAACCATCGAGGATGATGAGGACGAGAGGTTTGGGATGAGGCAAATTCAGCTCCTGGCTCCTAGCTTCTAGCTTTTAGGTTTTAGGTTCTGGCTTCTGGCTACTAGCTCTTAGCCCTTAGCTCTTAGCTTCTGATCATGCGATCCGGGAAGGGCACGACTTCAGTCGTGCCGATCACACGCACTAAACGTTGGGCCTTAGCCTTTGGGGAAAAGTCGTGAGTTGTAGAAAAGATCTTCAATTTCCTTCGGCAGAGGATCGTTAAAATTGTCGGGCACTGTGAAATCACCTTTCGCAGATCCGAGGATCATCCGGCTTTCGGGCCGCACATCGGTGAAGCGAACATTCGGCATAGTCTGTTCGCCGAAATGGCACTGCACCGCATCGCGGACGTTCCGCTCCAACTGCTCACGCGTTTCCGCTTGCGTGAAGATGGGGTGGCCGATAGCATACGCTTCATAGCCACCCTCAGGAGAATGACGCACCTCGAAAACGATTTCGCTGTTGCCCATGTCATCCATTGTAGGAATATCGGCAGCTATCCCTTGTAGTTGAGCGCAGTTACCCCCAAGAACCGCGCTGCCCTGCCCAACTCTTCTTCAATCCGCAGCAACTGGTTGTACTTAGCGACGCGATCCGTGCGCGATGCCGAGCCGGTTTTGATCTGACCTGCCCCAGTTGCGACGGCGAGGTCGGCGATGAACGTGTCTTCACTTTCGCCGGAGCGATGCGAGATCACGCTGGTGTAGCCGTTCCTGCGCGCGAGGTCGATCGCGTCCAGCGTTTCGCTGACCGTACCGATCTGATTGACTTTGATCAGGATCGAATTCGCTACGCCTTTGTCGATGCCCTCCTGCAAGCGTTCGACGTTGGTGACGAACAGATCGTCGCCGACGAGTTGAATCTTATTGCCGACTTCTTTGGTCATGAGAGCCCAGCCGTTCCAATCGTCTTCGGCGAAACCATCTTCGAGCGAGACAATCGGATAATCGTTCACCCACTTCGCCCAATACTTCACCATTTCCTCGGAAGTCTTTGCCGACTTGTCCGACTTCTTGAAGACGTACTTTCCGTCCTGATAAAACTCGCTGGCTGCGGGGTCGAGCGCAATCGCGATTTCCTCACCAGGCTTGTATCCAGCCTGTTGAATCGCTTCCAATACAACTTCAATGGCCTCTACGTTCGACTTCACAGACGGAGCAAATCCGCCCTCATCGCCGACCGCCGTGTTGTAGCCGCGCTTCTTCAGCACGCCTTTGAGCGTATGGAACACTTCCACGCCCCATCGCAACGCTTCGGAAAACGATGGCGCGCCCACCGGCATCACCATGAATTCCTGGAAGTCCACGTTGTTGTCGGCATGGGCGCCGCCGTTGAGGATGTTCATCATCGGCACGGGCAGCGTGTTCGCTCCGGCGCCGCCGAGATAGCGATACAGGGGTAGTTCAAATGCATTTGCGGACGCGCGAGCAGCAGCCATCGAGACGGCGAGGATCGCGTTGGCGCCCAATCGGCCTTTGTTGGGGGTGCCGTCGAGGTCAATCATCTTCGCGTCGAGTGCGCGCTGGTCGGCGGCGTCCATGCCACCGAGGGCTTCTGCAATTTCGCCATTCACGTTCTCAACCGCCTTCAAGACGCCTTTTCCTTTGTAACTCTGCTCGTCGCCATCGCGCAGTTCGACCGCCTCGTGCTCTCCGGTGGACGCTCCGCTGGGCACAATCGCGCGCGCCCTGGCTCCTCCGCTTAGTAAGACTTCCGCTTCCACCGTCGGATTGCCACGTGAGTCAAGCACCTGGCGTCCGCGAATTTCTGCAATGCTGGTAACTGGCATGATTGCGTCCTCTATGTTCTGGGGTATTTTTGAAGCTTTCTTGTTGTCGAGACGCCGACTTGAGAAATGAGCGTCGTGTGCTCTTGCATGCATTCGTGTGCAACTAGAAATTATAACGGACGCCCGTTGCCTTCGATGGTTCTCCTGGTCTTTCCTGGGTTGTTCGAGCAATACATCTGCCTTACAGTCGAATCAGACTATTTGGGACTCGCATCGAAGCCTGCGCGGCACTCGCGCACAGAAATTCAGGAGGTTCTATGAAGAAACTCGTTGGGATCGTAACTTTGATTTTATTGGCCAGTGCGGCCTGGGCGCAAACTTCTCTGCCCACCGGCACGGCGCTCAAGATGAAGCTTGAGACTACGCTCGCCACCTTCAGCAATCACGCGGGCGATCCCTTCCAGGCGCGAGTGACCGAAGAAGTCGTGGTGGACGGCAAGACCGTGATCCCCATCGGTACGACCGTGCAGGGACGCGTCACCAAGACCAGCGAACCGCGCCGGGTTGCGGGCAAGCCGACGATCGCACTCTACCCCGAAAATCTGGTGCTGCCCAATGGCGACCGATTCGCGCTCAATGCAACCTTGGTCGATACCAGCGTCCGGCGCGGCACTGACGTCAATACCGAAGGCCAGTTTAAGGGCGCCGGTCATGACAAAAAAGACCTCATTGAAATCGGAGCGGGGACCGGCGGGGGAATGTTGATCGGCGGTCTGGCGGGCGGCGGCGAAGGAATACTGATCGGTGGAGCCGTCGGCGCTGGAGTCACCGTGACCCATTGGCTCTCCAAGCACCGCTCCGCGACTCTGCCTGCGGGCACCGAACTGGTGATGGAACTCAATCGGCCGATGGTGATGAGTCCAACTTTAGGGCAATGAAACAAGTTCTCAGTTCCCGGTTCTCAGTTCTCAGTTGACAGCGAAGATCCCAGGCAGAAACGCCCGAGCCTTTGTGGCTCGGTCTTTTTTTTGTAAGAGACTTCTTCTGAAAGACGCAAGACCCCCATGAAGGGGGGAATGTTCTTGACTGAGAACTGAGAACTCTCCTACTGTCCTACCAAATCTTCTTCCAGCAGCAATTCCAGTTCGATCCATCCTTCCACTGGCAAGGCGTCCACGGGCAGACGATTCGACCAGAGGCTGAAGCGCAGACGTAGCCGCGTGGCGTCCGGGTTCTGCACTTTGCCGACTTCCAACGGTGCCGCGTGCAAACCGGCAAGCGGTAGACGGAACTCGAAATTGCGAGCCAACGCGACTCGTACCTCGTCGGGATCGATTGCAGATGCGAGAACTTCGTCCGCCCCCTGAGCGGTTACTTTCCAGGACCGCATTTGCCCCTTCTCAACCGCTACCTCCAGACGCAGTTCGCGACGGGCCGCAGCTTCGTGGTTCACCCACGATTCCAAATTGACGACTACTTGAAATTCGTCTTCCGGGACTTTGTCGATAAAGTCCAGCCGTCCATACACAAACTGCTCATCGATGCCGGCATGAACTGCGTCCAGCAGAAATTGCTTGCCATGCATGGATCCGGAGCGGCGGTCGGCCGTGTAGCGTGCGGCGCCCATCCACTCGAAATAACGCACCATGTCCCCGGCGATTCGGGGATGGATGTATGCGCTCTGCGGCGTGAAGGACGGCCGCGCCACGGCGCCTGCAATGGGCTGCGCCAGATAATCGGGCGGCGTGCCTCCCAGCGCCTGATACACGTTCGACAAATGCTTGCGATACAGTTCATCAAAATCGCGATCGTTGGCGGAATGATGTTCCGGGCCGTACCACCAGTTCCAATCGCTGCCCTCGGCGATCAGGAGTTCCTCGAAGGCCAGATTGCTTTGTTCTTCAGTCGCGCTGGCCGATTTCTGCGTGTAAAAATCGCGCGCGCGACTCAGATAGTCCCACGCCTTGTTATCTTCGGGCGCGCCAATCCAGACGTTGAAGTTGGCCTGGATCCACGATCCCGGCACTAGCGCATGCAACGAACTGAAATTCTGATGGCGTGCGATCGCCTCGCTCACCGTAACCGCTTCAATGCCCGGTTCTTTCGATAGCGCGTCGTAGAAACGGCGTAAGAACTCCCGCCCCGATTGCGGGTAATATTCCCAGGCATTTTCGCCATCCAGAATGATGGGAACCATCGCGTCTTGCCCGTGGGAAAGAAGCGGCTGCGCCGATTCCTTGATCTTCCGCACAAGATTGTCAGCCGCTTCCTGCGGAGGCATCCCCGAATACACAAAGCCGATCAGATCGGAGAGCGTGTGATCGCGGAAGATCATGTTCATGCGACTGTCGGCGTTCTCGTAGCGATGAATCGTGTAGAGACGATGCGCCAGATCGGACTCGAGCCGTCCGTGGCCATCGCGCGAGAAGTTCAACCCCAGAGTGCGTCCCAGCACGCCTTCGTCGGTCGCCATCCACTGCACGCCCAGGCGGTGCGCGATGGCGAGCACTTCTTCGGAGACGCTGCCCTCCGAAGGCCACACGCCCTGTGGACGCATGCCAAAAACTTTCTCGTGGAAATCCAGACCGCGCAGCAATTGCTCGCGCGCATCTTCCGGATGACGATAACGATTCTGCGGCAGCGGCAATCCCGGCGTCGAAACTGCCCCCATTTGCGTGTCGCATACCAGCGGCAAAATGGGATGGTAAAAGGGGGAAGTCGAAATCTCGATCAAGCCCTTCTTAGCTGCCTCGGCGTGCGCGGGAATCACACGCCCGACCAATTCCCGTTCCGCGGCGATGACAAATCGCTGATCTTCCAGCGAGAAGTTCCGCTCCTTGCGAACCAGTTCCGCAATGTCTTTTTCCTGCAGAAAATATTCGTCGAACCATGCAATCTGGGAGAGCACTTGAAGATCGGTGAAGTCCTGCATATGGAAGAGTTTCTCCACGCGTTCCGGCACGTCCCCCGCGCTATGGAATCGCTCCCACAATTCGCGATAGCGCGGATACCGTCCAATCAAATTCACCGGATGCGCCTGGAACAGGTACTGCAAAGCGAAGCGCCGCTCGTCTGACGACAACTCCTGCGCCGGCTTGGCGGCGACTTGAAGAAAAGGGTCATGGGCTTCGCCCGAAGCGTAGTCCTGAATCTGCGTGACCAGCGACGGCCCGAGGTTAAATGTCTGGTGGACGTTGGGGAATTCGTCCAGCAACTTGACCATGCCGTAGTAGTCTTTCAGGGCGTGCAGCCGCGTCCAGGGCAGGCGATACTGCCCTGTAACCAAGTCCTTGTAGAAGGGCTGGTGCTGATGCCAGAAAACGACAACTCGAAGTTGAGCCATACCGTCGTCTATTTACTTTATCGGCAATTTTCTAGTATGGCATAGCGGTCCGCGCCAACCGGGTGAGGATTCGAATACACTAGACGGGACTCGCTGACGAATAGCGCCGGCATCTTGCCGGCTGTCGCGACGGCGGCGCTACGGTAAAACAAATCCATGAGCCCGAATCCCGCCAGCCCCGAAACAACTTCTGTACGCTACGACGTGTCCTTGCTGACTGCCGAAGATCTTTATCTCTTCAACGAAGGCAGCCACTATCGCCTCTACGAAAAAATGGGCGCTCATGTCATCGAGTCCAACGGTGTAAGCGGGACGGTGTTCAGCGTCTGGGCACCGAATGCCCGCGATGTTCATGTGATTGGCAGCTTCAATGGATGGGATCACGGTTCGCATCCGCTCCGGCCGCGCGGCAGTTCCGGCATTTGGGAAGGCTTCATACCCGGCGCCGGCAAGGGAACGGTTTACAAGTTTCACATCGTGTCGAACCAGCACGGCCACCGGGTAGACAAGGCCGACCCCATCGGACTGCTCATGGAGCGTCCGCCCCGAACTGCTTCTGTGGTGTGGGACCTGGACTACTCATGGGCCGACGCCACGTGGCTCGGCCGGCGCGCGGAACGCAATTCCCTGCACGCGCCGACGTCTGTTTATGAAGTGCATCTCGGCTCCTGGATGCGCGTTCCCGAAGAGCACGATCGCCCGCTGAGCTATCGCGAGGTGGCGCCTCGCCTGGCCGAATACGTCGGACGTCTCGGCTTCACGCACGTGGAATTTTTGCCCATCATGGAGCATCCGTTTTACGGTTCCTGGGGATATCAGACCACCGGCTACTTCGCGCCCACCGCGCGCTACGGCACTCCGCAGGATTTTATGTATCTGGTGGATTACCTGCACCAGCACAACATCGGCGTGATCCTGGATTGGGTTCCATCGCACTT
>JAYTFO010000176.1:0-5567 GCA_043734305.1 Acidobacteriota bacterium
ATCATCGCCAGAGTCCTCTGCTTGGGGTGAGGTATCATCTGGCTGCACTCTATCTCGAATACCTGTGGAAAGTGGAGAACTTAATCAGAGTCTCCCTAAGATAGAATATGACTACGATGTCTGATGTGGGGATCCCGCAGCCGCCTGTCCCGCCGGCGCCAGCAAAGCCTGCGCTGCCCGTGGTTGCCGTGTGGGTGCGCGATTTACTGGTATCGCTCGCCATTTCCGCGTTCATCATCATCTTCCTGTATCAGCCAGTAAAAGTCGAAGGCACTAGCATGATGCCCGGCCTCGAAGACCAGGAACGCATCTTCGTCAACAAGTTCGTCTATCGTTGGGAGCCGATCGCGCGCGGCGATATCGTGGTCTTCCGCTACCCACGCGACGTTTCGAAGAGCTACATCAAGCGCGTCATCGGCGTCGCCGGAGACCGTGTCCGCATTGACAGCGGCCAACTTTTCGTCAACAACCAACCTGTTGACGAAGACTACGTACCCAGCGAATACGCCGACGCCCGTACCTATCCGGAGATCACCGTACCCACCCACAGCTTCTTCGTTCTAGGCGACCATCGCACCATGTCGAACGACAGCCGAGACTTCGGCCCCGTCAACGAACGATTCATCTACGGCAAAGCTGTGTTTGGATATTGGCCCATGGAAAAGCTGGGACGCCTGCGCTAGCTCTTAGCGGTCAGCCGTCAGCCATCAGGAAAGGCGTCCAACGCACTGTCCGTTCGGTGAATTACAGCGGAGGTTTCCTAACCGGCTGAGGGCTGACGGCCTTTACACGTGCCGAAAGACTATTGCCGTGGAGTCGGTTTCATCGTATCTTGAGGCTGTGGAAGTCCAATTCACGCCCGACGTGCAGGCCCGCTTGCGCCAGCGAGCAACGCAGGAAGGTGTCAACCTGAATGATGTTGTGCAGGAAGTTGTAACTCGTTATTTCGAGGAGGAAGATCGCTTCGTGGAAGCCGTGAAGCGCGGCGAGGCCGCCTTGGAACGCGGCGAATTCCTGACACATGAACAAGTTGGCGCGCAGCTCCGGCGATTCCTACGACCCTGATGAAGGTCCTGTGGTCGCTGCCGGCTGCAGAGGACTTGGATCGCATTTGTACCTGGATCGAGCGCGACAACACTGAAGCGGCCAGACGTGTAGCTAAAATCATCTACGACGGCTGCGCCCAGTTGCGGAATTTTCCGAACATGGGACGTACCAGTCGCCGCATGAGCGGACGTCGCGAACTTGCCTTTCCGCCGCTGCCTTACATCGCTGTGTATCAGATCAAACAAGACGCAGTTGAAATCTCGGCGCATATTTCACGGCGCGCAGGACTGGCCGTAACGGAGATCAGGATTCCGGGTGACGATGCACATCAGCAGGGAAGTGTTCAACCCCTACAATCACTAGGTCGCTGTTCCGAGACTACTCACCGACGCACACGATGATTTTCCTAACACCCAAGACCTAACACCCAACACCTTTCTTCTGCTAAAATCTCTAAAATCCACTCCCAGGGAGTCACAATGCAAGCACTCCTTGCGCTCGAAGACGGCAGAGTCTTCCGAGGCAAAGGTTACGGCGCCAAAGGCGAGTGCTCCGGCGAAGTTGTTTTTAATACGTCCATCACCGGATACCAGGAAATTTTCACCGACCCATCCTACGCAGGGCAGATCGTCGTCCTAACCAATCCTGAAATCGGCAACTACGGTACCAACCCCGAAGACAACGAGGCCAACCGCCCGTATATCGAGGGCCTGATCGTCCGCGAGTTTTCGAAAGTCAGCTCCAGTTGGCGCTCGCAGCAGGTTGCCGACGAGTACATGGAGCAATTCAAAATCCCCGTCCTGGCCGACATCGACACCCGCGCCCTGGTCCGCCATCTGCGCGATAACGGAGTAATGCGCGGCGTAATCTCGACGCTGGAAGCCGACACCGACAAACTCGTCGCCAAAGCGCTAGCAATCCCCAAGATGGACGGCACCGACCTCGCGAGAGTGGTCAGCACCAACCACACCTACGTCTGGGAAATGGGCGAGCGTTCGCATCTACCCGACGAAATAGTGGGAGTAAAAGACGAGCCTCCCCGCTTTCACGTAGTGGCCTACGATTTCGGCATCAAGCAGAACATCCTGCGCAAACTGCGCGGAGAAGGCTGCAAAGTCACGGTCGTCCCGGCGCAGACTCCCGCCGAGGACGTGTTGTCCCTGAAACCCGATGGAGTCTTTCTCTCGAACGGTCCCGGCGATCCTGAGCCGTGTACGTATGCAGTCGACAACATCCGCCGCCTGATGGGACGCCTGCCCATCTTCGGCATCTGCCTTGGACATCAACTCACCGGCATAGCGCTGGGCGGCAAGACCTTCAAACTAAGATTCGGACACCACGGCGGCAACCATCCCGTGAAACAACTGAAGTCCGGCAAAATTGAAATCACAGCGCACAACCACAATTTCGCTGTCGATCCGGATTCGCTCCCGCAAAGCGAAGTCGAATTGACCCACATCGATCTAAACGACAACACACTCGAAGGCATGCGGCACCGCAACCTACCGTTGTTCACAGTGCAATACCATCCGGAAGCCGCACCCGGCCCGCATGATTCGCTTTACTTGTTCAAAGACTTTGTGAAGATGATGGAGGAGTGCAAGAGATAGTGGTTAGTGGACGGTGGTCAGTGATCAGTTTGTCAAAATGCCGAACAATCGCGGCGGTTTGCTGTTCGATCTCGGTTCCGTCGTTTGCCTGCTGGCAAACAGATCCGCCGTCGCTTTGAGTTGCACCGCGCGATCACATTCAATCGTGTGGAAGGTTGGAAAAATGGCCTCTGGGAATCGAAAACTATCAAATTCGCGACGACGGATTCCGAGGGCCTCTTCACCTTTGGAGAAGTTACTCTTGGTCGATACTGGCTGCTCAAGACAAAGGGCTCAATGAATTTTGCTGTTGAGGTTGTCAGTTCATACGGCGAAACGCCCTACAAGCGTGTTTGGTACAAATATTTCGCGGACGGCTGTGAGAGTCTCTTAGTAGAAAATTCACGCTGAATCGCAATTACTAACAACCGGCCACTAGCTACTGACAACTGAAATGCCAAAACGAACTGACATCTCGAAGATCCTAATCCTCGGCTCCGGCCCGATCGTTATCGGACAATCCGCCGAGTTCGATTACTCCGGCACGCAAGCCTGCAAGGCGCTCAAGTCTGAGGGCTTTGAAGTGGTGCTGGCCAACTCAAACCCGGCGACCATCATGACCGATCCGGAGTTAGCCGACCGCACTTACATTGAGCCGCTGACTGTCGAATATCTCGAAGAGATCATCCGCATTGAGCGCGAAATGGCGCCCAGCGGCGGGTTTGCCGTGCTGCCGACCGTCGGCGGACAGACTGCACTCAACCTCGCCATCGAGCTTTCCGACACCGGCGTGCTCGAAAAGTACAACGTTCAACTGATCGGCGCGCAGATCGGCGCCATCAAGAAGGCCGAAGACCGTCTCTTTTTCAAAGACGCCATGCAGCGCATCGGCCTCGACGTGCCGAAATCCGCGCTCGTCAATAATCTCAAAGACGGCCTCGAATTCGCCGGCAAGATCGGCTTCCCGGTCATCATCCGTCCATCGTTTACGCTCGGAGGCACCGGCGGTGGCCTTGCCTACAATCGCGAAGAGTTGATGGAAGTCCTGGCCCGCGGCCTTGATCTCTCACCCGTGCACGAGTGCCTGATCGAAGAATCCGTCCTCGGATGGAAAGAGTACGAACTCGAGGTGATGCGCGACACCAAAGACAACGTCATCATCATCTGCTCGATCGAAAACTTCGATCCGATGGGCGTGCACACCGGCGACTCCATCACCGTCGCGCCCGCGCAAACGCTCACCGACCGCGAATATCAGATGATGCGCGACGCCTCCATCGCCATCATCCGCGAGATTGGCGTCGAGACCGGCGGTTCGAATATTCAGTTCGGAGTAAATCCTTCCACCGGACGCATGGTCGTCATCGAGATGAACCCGCGCGTCTCGCGGTCGTCCGCGCTGGCGTCGAAAGCCACAGGCTTCCCGATTGCAAAAATTGCCGCCAAACTCGCCGTCGGCTACACGCTCGACGAGATTCCCAACGACATCACGCGCAAGACTCCGGCCTGCTTCGAGCCCACGCTCGACTACGTCGTCGTCAAGATTCCCAAGTGGCAATTCGAAAAATTTCCCGGCGCCGACGAAAGCCTTGGCCCGCAGATGAAATCCGTCGGCGAAGTGATGGCCATCGGCCGGACATTCAAAGAAGCACTGCAGAAGGGAATTCGCGCGCTCGACACTGGCAAGCGCATCGGTGCTGCAAAAATTGAGCCGAAGATTCTCACGCAGCGTCTGGTCACGCCGCATCCGGAGCGGCTGGCGTATGTGCAATACGCGATTCGCCAAGGCTATCCGATCAAGCAGATCGCGAAGATGACTTCGATCGATCCGTGGTTCCTCTACCAGCTCAAAGAAATTAACGACATGCAGCTTGAGTTGGAGAAGCATCCGATGGAATCGGTCCCCACCGAAATTGTGCGCGAAGCCAAGCGCATGGGCTTCTCCGACGGACGCCTCGCCGGCGTCTGGCGTCTCGACGGCAAAGGCGGTCAGGAAAAAATTCGCCACTTCCGCAAGAAGCACGGGTTGAAGCCCGTCTACAAACGCGTGGACACCTGCGCCGCCGAATTCGAAAGCTTCACGCCGTATCTCTACTCGACGTACGAAGAAGAAGACGAAGCCACGCCCACCGCGAAGAAGAAAGTCATCATTCTCGGCTCCGGCCCCAATCGCATCGGGCAGGGAATTGAATTCGACTACTGCTGCTGCCACGCCTCCTACGCGCTGCGCGAAGACGGCTACGAAACCATCATGATCAACTGCAATCCGGAGACGGTCTCCACCGACTACGACACCAGCGACCGCCTCTACTTCGAGCCGCTCACGCTGGAAGACGTATTCGCCGTATGCGAGCACGAAGCGTCTGGCGGCGCACCCGTCGGCGTGATCGTGCAGTTCGGCGGACAAACTCCGCTCAACCTTTCGCTGCCCCTGAAGGCCGCGGGCGTCAACATCATCGGCACCTCGCCCGAATCGATCGACCTCGCCGAAGACCGTAAACGTTTCGGCAAACTGCTCGAAGAACTCAACATTCCACAAGCCCCCGGCGCAATGGTCACATCACCGGAAGAAGCCGTCGAAGCCGCCCGCAAGATTGGCTTCCCGGTTCTGGTCCGTCCTTCCTACGTGCTCGGCGGACGCGCCATGGTCATCGCCTTCGACGAGGACTCCATCACCCAGTACATGAAGCAGGCCGTCGAATACTCGCAGGACCGTCCCATCCTGATCGACAAGTTCCTCGAAAACGCGCTCGAAGTCGACGTGGACGCACTCTCCGACGGCGAAGACGTTGTCATCGGCGGCATCATGCAGCACATCGAAGAGGCCGGCATCCACTCCGGCGACTCGTCCTGCGTGCTGCCCGCGGTCGACATACCGGAAGCACAACTCAAAATCATCCGTGACTACACTTTCAAACTGGCGCGCGCGCT
>JAYTFO010000177.1:0-2470 GCA_043734305.1 Acidobacteriota bacterium
ATCATCGCCAGAGTCCTCTGCTTGGGGTGAGGTATCATCTGGCTGCACTCTATCTCGAATACCTGTGGAAAGTGGAGAACTTAATCAGAGTCTCCCTAACACCTATGCTCTTGATTTTCTGCGGCACCCCGCGCTTCGCTGTTCCGACCCTTGAAAAACTGGTCGAGGCTGGGCATTCCGTGCCGCTGGTCGTGACGCAACCGGACCGTCCCCGCGGCCGCGGAATGGAACTCTCGATCTCTCCCGTGAAAGAGTCCGCGCTCCGACTGGGACTTCCGATCGTCCAGCCTGACAAGATCAAGAACAACGAAGAATTTCGCCAACAACTTTCGGCGCTCCATCCCGACGCGATCATTGTCGTCGGCTATGGCCGCATCATCCCGCCGTGGATGATCGACCTCCCGCGCCTTGGAAACCTCAACCTGCACGCTTCCTTGTTGCCGAAGTATCGTGGCGCCGCGCCCATTCAATGGGCGATCGCCCAGGGAGAATCCATCACCGGCGTCACCACCATGCGCATCGATGCTGGCCTCGATACCGGCGACATCCTGATGCAGCAGGAACTACCCATCGCCCCCGACGACACGTCAGAAACACTCGCGCCCAAGCTGGCGTCCGTGGGAGCCGACCTCATGGTCGAAACTCTGCGTGTGCTTGATAGCGGAATAATTCGCCCAATCCCGCAGGACCATTCGAATGCGACCCTCGCTCCGATTCTTACCAAAGAAGATGGCCGCATCGACTTCCAACGCACCGCGGCTGAAATCTGCAACCGTCTGCGTGGATTTCAACCGTGGCCCGGAGCGCATACACTTTTTCGCGGACGCAATCTTCAAATCAATCAAGCCCATCCTGTGGATCAAGTGAAGGAGTTGGCGCCCGGTGAACTTGCGACCGACACAACGCGCCTCCTCGCGGGCTGCGCAAGACAAACGACAATTGAGCTGATCGAGCTTCAGCCCGAAGGCAAACGCCGCATGCCGGCGCGAGATTTCATCAACGGCTACCGTCCCACTGCCGGCGAGAGGTTCGGAGAATAGGATGCCCGTCACTCCCGCTCGCGCCGCCGCCTACGAGATCTTGCTGAGGGTGAAGCGCGACCAGTCCTACGCCTCCGAACTGCTCCATTCCGAACGCAACGCAAAACTCTCACCCAGCGACCACGGACTCGCCACTGAACTTGTGATGGGCGTACTCCGCTGGCGTTCTCTGCTCGACCAGAAAATTGCCGCTGCATCATCCCAGAAATTGCAGCGCCTCGATCTCGAAGTTTTAACCGCCCTGCGCCTCGGCGTATACCAGTTGCAGTTTCTATCCAGAGTTCCCGCCCACGCCGCGATCTTCGAGAGCGTGGAAATAGTTAAAGCGGCGCGCAAACGTTCCGCCGTTTCATTCGTGAATGCGGTGCTGCGAAATGTCGGCACAAACGCACGGCAGGATACCGCCCTCGAAATCCGCAATGCTGTTGCCCCCCAGTCGCTCGCGGCAAACTCCGCTCATCCCGACTGGCTCGTCTCGCGCTGGGCCGAGCGTTACAGCCTCGCAACGGCGCGCCAGATCTGCCGCCACAATCAGACTGTCCCGCCCACCGTCATTCACGTTCAAGACGCTCAAACAGCCGACGAACTCGGCGAAGCCCGCGTTCAGCTTTCGCCCGGCCTGCTGCTGTCGGCCGCCCACCGCGTTCAATCCGGCGATGTAACCCAATCCAAAGCCTATCGCGACGGCCGCGTTTCCATCCAGGACGAAGCGTCCCAACTCGTTGCCTTGCTACTCGGTCGAGGTAAAAAAATATTAGATTGTTGCGCCGCTCCCGGGAGCAAGACTTCGCTGCTAGCGAAACAAAATCCGCAAGCGCAGCTCTTCGCGTCCGACCTTCATCCTCATCGCGCGCGTTTGCTGCGCGAGAGGCTTGGCATCTCCAACGTCCGCGTTCTTGCCGCCGACGCCCGCAACCTGCCATTCACTCAAGGATTCGATCGCATCCTTGCGGACGTCCCCTGCTCCGGCACCGGCACTCTCGCCCGCAATCCAGAAATCAAATGGCGTCTGACTCCCGACGACCTGCTTGATCTTCAAACCCGACAGATTGCGATTTTGAAATCCACGCTCGCCCTGCTCGCTCCCGGCGGACGCCTGCTCTACTCCACCTGTTCACTGGAGCGCGAAGAAAATGAAGCGGTGGTGGAAACTGTACTCGCGGACTCGCCTGGTTTTACGTTCGTCGATTGCCACACGGAACTGAAGCGGCTTCAGGGAGCCGGTGAATTGATTTGGAGCAACTGCGATTCTCTGCTGAGCGGCCCCTACCTCAGGACTCTTCCCGGCATCCATCCCTGCGACGGATTCTTTGCCGCGATGATCGAGCGTCCGCGATAAAAATTCAAAGTGGAGAGCGTGACCCTACCGCACTTCAAAATTCACCGCGCTCCCCGCCACAACTTTCTGCCCCGCCGCGGGACTCTGCGTC
>JAYTFO010000178.1:0-5859 GCA_043734305.1 Acidobacteriota bacterium
CTCTTCCACTTGATGTGTGGTCACGACGATGGTGCGGCTGCGATCGAAGTAATCGTTCAGCAGGGAATCGTAGAATTGCTTGCGATACAGAATGTCGAGGCCGAGAGTCGGCTCGTCCAGCACCAGCAATCTCGCGTCAATCGCCATCACCAGAGCGAGGTGCAGTTGGGTCACCATGCCCTTCGACAATTCCCGAACCTTGCTGGCGCGCCCGATGGTGGTCTTCGCCAGAAAACCTTCCGCCTTCGCGCGATCGAATCGAGGATGCACTCCCGCAACGTAGTCGAGCGCCTGCGAAACCCTTATCCAGCGCGGCAGCACGGCGACATCGGAAATAAAGCAGACATCCCGCATGAGTTGATCGCGCTCCGTCCACGGATCGCGTCCGAGCACCCTCAGTTCTCCCTGATATGAGGTGAGTCCGAGAATCGCGTTGAGCGCGGTGGTCTTGCCTGCGCCATTCGGACCAATCAGTCCGAGGATGCGGCCTTCTTCAACCCGCAAGTTGACGCCGTCCAGCGCGATGGTTGTGCCGAAGGCCTTACGGAGGCCGCGGGCTTCTATGACAGTCATGGTTTCTTTGCTCCCTTGGCTGCTTTCAGCAGTTCGTCCACCTTCAGGCCGAGCCGCTGAATTGTGGCGGAGACCCTGGGCCACTCTTCAGCGAGAAACTTCTGGCGTTCGCCCTGCAACAGCAGATCGCGCGCGCCGGCATTGATAAACATGCCAAGACCTCTTCTGCTCTCCACTAACTTCTCGTCCACCAGTTCCTGATAGCCCTTCAGAACCGTGAGCGGGTTGACCCGATATTCGGCCGCGACGTTGCGCACGGAGGGCAGCGGATCGCCTTCCTTGAGCACGCCGTCGAGTATCATCGCGACCACGCGGTCGCGAAGCTGGCGGTAAATCGGTTGACTGTCGTTCCACTCACGGTCCATCAGGTTTTCCTAGAGAACCCGTACCTTACCAGAGATGCCGCGTACCTTAGTTCTGTTTGTGCAGGTCGAAGTGCGCGTGGACCGGCTTGTCACCCGGCATTATGTATGTCCATTCCTCGGTGTGATGGTTGGCGTCGATGGAGGTGAACACGGCGTGCTGCATGTGGCCAAATTTCGTGCTGCCCGAGACATCGACCAACGTGAACTCCACGGTCTTGCCGTCGGGTGACATCTTGCCGGTCATGTGCGGCCGATTGCCCGCGTCACAGTAGTGGATCAGGTTGAGCTGTTGGCCATCGACATAAAGCATCGTGACCGGATGGTCATACTTGGTCGCATCCAACAGCGTGTTTGCTTCCTGAAGTTCGTGCACGACTACGTTTCCTCGGGAAGTCACGCGTAGCGAGACGTGCATCGGCATCGGCTTGCCGTCGTTCATCTCGGGCATCTCCGGCACTGCCACAGGGCCTTCCCACTCTCCCGCGAACGTCTTCATAGTGTCGAACGACTTTTGAGCCTCGGACGGTGCGGGTTTATCGACGGACTTGTGCGCGTCAGACATTTGCGCGTCAGACTGAGCGAGAGACACGCCGTAAAGCGACATCAAAACGACAGGCAACAAACAACGAAGGAATTTCATGTTTCATTCTCCTGCGCATTCAGTGGTGGGCGATTAAGCCCTACGGGACTGACATGCGTCTAGTGTTGTAGTTAACTATAACACGACTTCACATGTCAAGCTTCTTCTTGCCTTGCCGCCGGAGGACATTCAATCAGGTGCTGATCGAGTTTCCAGGGCAGGGCATGAGGTCAGAGGTCAGATTGCACAGGTGCCTCATAAGCACTAACTTAAAGACGGGAACCCCTTGCCTGGGGCCGTTAATCCGACCTTGGCGGAAATCGGCACGCCCTGACTGGACTTCCAACGTCCCATAGCGAGACATCTGGCCCGCTGGAACTCGCTCGCCGTAGTCGGAGGCGCTTACTTAGCGAGGTAGACTGCGAAGTCCCGGCAAGCAATCGCGGGCCCTGTCAGCGCCAATTGAGAAGCGAAAGATGACGCTCTTGGCGAGTGATCGGCGACTTGGAAGTCTATTCGAAAATGTTCCGTCTGCTCATCGCCGAGCTATAATGCCGCGACTTGGAAAGCAACTGTCACTTCCGCGCTAGGGAGATCAAATGAAAAAGCGTCAGCAGGGATTTGGTGAAGCGGTTGTTGCCGTTCTTGCTGTGATCTTCTGTTGGACGTTTCTGTTCTCTCCGACACCGGCCGCAGCGCAATCGGCTTCCTCGACCGGAAGGCTGGAAGGGACTGTGCTCGATCCCTCCGGCGCGGCCATTCCGGGCGCCGAAGTCACAGTCCGGAACCAGAACAAAGGCATATCCACGACAGTGCCGACCGACGAAAGCGGGCGTTTTGTATTCCTATATCTGGAACCGGGGGCCTATGAGGTGTCGGTCAGCAAGGCCGGTTTCCAAAAGCTGGTGCTCACGGACGTCGCGGTGAAAGTGGGAACGACGGTGAGCCTGCGGCAGCAGCTTGCAGTCGGACAATTGGCCACCACGGTCACGGTCAGCGGCAGCGCCGCGCTGGTGGATACGGCGCAATCGTCGCTGGGAACCGTTGTCGGCAAGCAGAGTATCGACTCGCTCCCTCTCAATGGGCGCAACTTCACCGACTTTGCCCTGCTCACGGCGGGAGCGACCACCGATGGCGACTTCGGCATGATCAGCTTCAACGGCATTGCCGGGAACTTCAACAATTACACCGTCGACGGCGGCAACAACAACAACGCGTTCTTCGCACAACAGATTGGACGCACCAGCATTCCGTACCAGTTCAGCGAAGACGTGATCAACGAATTCCAGGTCACCAACACTGGCTTTGAGGCCGAATTCGGGCAGGCCGGCGGCGGTTTAGTCAATACCGTGACCAAGAGCGGCACCAACGCGGTGCATGGGGATGGTTACTACTACATTCTCGATTCCGCTTTCAATGCGAACGATTCCGTCAACAATCACCAGGGCATTCCCAAACCCCATAACCGGCGGCAGCAGTTCGGGGGCACCCTGGGCGGCCCCATCCGTCATGACCGCCTTTTCTACGTGGGCAATTACGAAGGGCAGGTGCGGAACGAACCCTTGACGGTGAATGATGCTCCAGCTCTCGTCAATCTGCCTCCAAATTTCTTTGCCGACAACCCTGACCTGGCAAAACAGGTCCAGGACGCCGCGGGTTCTTTCCCGCGCAGCTTCAACCAGAATGTGGCGTTCCTCAAGGTCAATGGTTTGCTGAACGACAAAAACACGTTCGGAGTGACCTACAACTATCAACACTTTCGCAGCCCTCACGGTTACTTCAACACGCCCACCTCGACGGGAGACGGGCTGTCACTCACCGATGGGGCGACCAGCCACTTCCTGCAGTTCTCGCTGCAGACCGCTTTCAGCGCAACCGCCATCAACGAATTCCGCTTTCATTTCGGCAGCGACTACCATTTTGATTTGCCCGCCTCGCCTCCTACTTTTCCCGCCGTGACCATCCAAAACCCGGACAGTGGTTTCGTTTTCGGCGGGAACCGCTTCCAGTTGGCCAACACCGACCAGCGGTACGAGGTGGCAGACAGTTTCACCAAAGTGCTCGGCCGACACACTCTCAAAGCCGGCGTAGATATCAACATCAGCCACAACTCGGACTACTTTGTTTACGGCCCTAAGGGGGAGTACCGTTTTTCCAGCCTGACCGAGGTCGTAACGGGAAACTACGAGCTTTATTTGCAGTCCTTCGGGCAGACCACGGCGGTCCTGACTTCGCCTACCTATTCGTTTTTTGGGCAGGACGAGTTTCGCGTGACCCCCCGTTTGAGTTTGAACTACGGATTGCGCTACGACCTGCAAGTCCTCCCGCAACCCAAGCAGTGCAATCCCGCCTTCCCGCTTACGTGCAAAATTCCCTACAGCAAGAACAATGTCGCACCGCGTGCGGGATTCGCTTACGCGCTGGGCGCAAGAAGCTCCACTGTGGTGCGCGGTTCGTTCGGCTTGTTTTATATCCAGGAAAATCTGCTGGACGTGGCTCAGGCTACGTTGTCGAATGGCGTGTCGCGTCCTTTCTTGGTGGTTGTCGGACCGGCGTTTTGCGCCCCCTGTGCCCCCTACCCGGTTAATTATCCGGATAGCCTCACGACGTTCCCCAGCGGAGCCGGAGCTACTCCATCGATCGTGGTCTTCGCGCCCAAGTTCCGCAGTCCTTACGTCGAGCAGGGCAATGCGGCGGTCGAGCACCAGTTCGGCGCTCACACCGCTCTCAGCGTCGGCTACGTGTACAGCCATGGCCTTCGGCTGCTGGGAAATTCCAACGGCGTCACCCGCCAGGCCAATGGGAATTTCGGCTTTGATATGAACCTGGTCCCGCCCGACCAGCAGGTAGCCTTCAAGGGGCTTGGCAATGCCTTCAATACTGCTACCGTGACTTTGCCCAACGGCAAGACCTACACCACGCCCGATTACGGCGCGATCGACGGTTTTATCGATCCGAACTTCGGCGCCGTCAACGCCATCGACAATTCTGGCCTGTCGATCTATCACGGCTTGTTGATTTCGCTGCGGCACAACTCCAGGCAGTTCTTCGGTTCGGTAGCTTACACGTACTCGAAGACCACCGACCAGGGCACGGGCTACTTCAACCAGTTCGATCAGAAATCGCAGCGCGGGCCTTCGCAACTCGACCAGCCACACCGTTTCGTAATGGCCGGAGCGTGGACTCCTGTTATCCGATATTTGAAGAATTTTGAGTTCAGCGGCGTACTCAACCTGGCCAGCGGACGGCCTTACACCGGAGTGTTTGATAATCCGGAGGTTAATTTCTCGATCGTTCCGGGTCAGGGCTTCAATTCCTTCCGAGGTCCGGATGTTAGGAATTTCGATTTTAGTGTCGCGCGGAATTTCCACCTGACCGAGCGTTGCCAGCTCAAACTCAAAACCGAGGCCTTCAATCTGTTCAACCGCCCGAATTTTCAGCAAAACACGGTGGACAACGTGCAATACACCTTTCCCCTCGACCCGATTCCGAATGGCACCGACCAGTTGTGGACGGCGGCGCCCAACTCCGATTTTGGCGCGCCCCTGGCGTCGGTCCCGAGATTCGGCGCGCGCAGCATCCAATTTTCCGCGCGGTTCGCATTCTAGCCGCCTGTTGAAACCTTTTTAACCGAGATAGGTAACGATAAACGGCGTTCGAGGAAGTTCGCAGGCCACTCCAAACCAAACAGCTTGAGTTCGCGTCTATAGAGGTGCCCACAACAACTTCAGCAGAAGGAAACAACAACGCCATCGGACGACGCTGCCACCGGAACGCTTGCACGAATTCTTGAATGGGTCATGCCATCTTCGATTTTCTGCGGAGCGTCATTGCCGGCTACGGCTACTGGGCGGTGGCGGTGGCATTGCTTAGTGAGAACGCCGGCATTCCTGTTCCCGGCGAGGCGGGCTTGCTGTTGGCCTTTGCGGCTGCCCTGTTTTCTACCGTCGCGCGGGAATCGGGTCACGTCTGGACCACCGTGAGAATATAATGGGCCGCGCACAGATGTTCTCTGCAACGTTGGAGCAGGGAAGACGACGCATTCCCTGACGGTGTGGAAGACGATCCATCTGAGCGAATACTGGCCAGTAGGAGGTCACCAGGTGCCCACGGATAAGGAATCTGAATTGAAAGATATCTCGCGACGACGTTTCATCGCACGTACCGCGGTCGGAGGTGCGGGACTTCTCATTGCGAAGGACATTCTGTGTCCGGAGTTCGCTGTCGCCGCACCGAAGAGTGCGAACGCGACGATGATGGCCGTCCCGTTTGAGGCAACCGGACGGGTGCGGTTAGGACTGATCGGGGTCGGGGGACGTGGGTCCAGTTTGCTGCAGGATT
>JAYTFO010000179.1:0-7908 GCA_043734305.1 Acidobacteriota bacterium
GCGGCTGAAATTGCTTCATGGTTGGCTAGTCCGATGCGCGCGGCAGCAGAGGAGATCAGCACAATAGATCCACCGAGCTGTGCCATCGTGATAGCCGCACTACGGACAACCGCAAATGCTGATTTCAGATTCGTGGTGATCGTGGCATCCCACTCCTCTTCGGAGAGCAGGTGTGCAGGCTTCAGTAAGAGTGAGCCCACGCAATTGGCTACGCCATTTATCGGGCCATGCAATTCCGCGGCTCGTGTCATGCACGACTCCACCTGTCGCAAGTTAGTCGCGTCGAGGCAGAACGTTTCAGCGTCCAGTTCTGCCGCCAGGCTAGCCAGACGCACTTCGTCTCGGCCTGCCAGCAGCAGATGTGCACTCTTTTTGGCGAGGCGACGACAAAGCGCCGAACCTACCCCCCATAAGCTCCGAAAACCACATACGATTGACTCATGTCAGCGTTCCAGCAAAGCGCAAATGGAACTTGGCGCGCATCATGCGCTCAGGCGGCGGCCACCGGCTCGGCGGCGAGGTGCTCGCAAGCTTCTTCGCGATCGTTGCATCCGGCTCTCTTCTCGGCCTTTGCAACCCGCCGGCAGGAGGCGCTGCAATAGTTCACTTTGTCCCAATGGGTGTCTAGTTGTCTTCGCCAAGAGATGTTCTCTCCACAAACCGTGCATACCTTGCATGGCTTGCCCTATGTCTCACAGTGGCGCAGCAGAATAGCAATCCATCGCTGCACTCTGCTCCCGCTACTGTACGAACCATGAAGAACTGTGCGGTCTTAGCCTAGTCCCGATCCACCCGCGATGTGGGTGCCGACCGGCTGCTGGACTGCCTTCTGGCGTCTGCCTTGGCACCAAGGCGTTGGACTTCCCGCACGGTATAAATCCAGCCTCCCGAAAGCAGCAGAAAGGCGAACGCACCGACGACGAATATGCCGAAGTCAGACATCGCTCTTGGCTCGCGCTGCCTCGCGGAGGTAGTTTCCCGCTGAGAGGATGGATGGAACCCATAGACCCACGAAGACGCCGGCCTCCTTGCTGGCACTCATGCCAATTCCGAACCAAAGGGACACCGAAAACAGAAAAGACAAGAAAGCTGCCGCAAGAATCATCCAATCAGCTTTGGTAAACATTTCGCTCTACCCCGTCCTTCATTGAACTCCATTCGTGCTGTTTTGGATGAGGGCGCAGACGGAGCGGATTCACTAAAATCAAATGGTTTTGAACATAAAGTAAATCGAAGCGACGCAGGCACAGCGCGCCCGTTGAAAAAATCCAGCAGCGATTAGCCTTTTTAACTTTCATGACCAATAGGGCCCGAGCAAACCGAAAGCGATCCCGGAGCTTTGGAGTGGGCGCGACTTCAGCTCCGAAATCGAAGCGCTCATTTAACTGCCAGTTCTGATGGTGCTCGGCCTTGTGGCAGGCCTAAGATCGAGCTCTGCTCACGCGGACTTCACACCGATATAGCATCGAATTCGTCCTGTTCCATGTCAACGAGGCTGACCGCTGTGTCTGTCACACGGCGCTTTTCCCTGGCTGCTCTTAGCAGTTCATCCAACAATTCCACCCGACAAGTGAGATCCAGAACCAGTTCGATGCGCTGTTCAATATTCAGGTCCTTCTTGATCTCCGGAACCAACGGTAGTGCGGCCATAGATCACCTCGTTTGCGCCTTTCTATATCAATTTCGATTTAACTTTAGCGCAAAGTACTTTGAGTATCTATCAAATACGACAGGAGCTGGCACTCAATGTGAATGGGGAGACAACGAGATCGACTAATGTTTCACCCGGAGAAAAAGCGAAGAGCACGATTGATGCAGGCAGCGCCTGACAAGTTCATGCTGGTCAGTGCTCTTGCTTTGCGTGCTCAATGTGCTGGATGTAGGTTTTGCTATCGAACTTCCGCGACGTGCTGGCGTACGACATATAGCGGATCGTGCCGAAGATGGGCCGCTCAAACCAGGGACGATCATGTTTTCCGCCAATCGCCCAAGCGACGCCAGCGTAACCGTTGGGATCACGGCCGTCCAGTTCATAGCGATCATTGAGCCGTACGGCGATGCGATGCGCCTGAGCAGGATCCGGCGTCCATTCGAGAATCTTCTTGGCCCAGTACATGCGCAGGTAGCCGTGCATCCACCCGGTCGAAACCATCTGCTGCTGGGCGGCGTTCCACAGGGGATCGTGGGTTTCGGCGTTTTCCAATTGCCGCTCGGTATACACCACCGGCCGCGGATCGCCGGAGTGCAGAGCGAAGGACCGATGCGCCCAAGGCTCGATACTTTCAATGGAGTCGTAGTTGGGATTGAAGCGGACAAAGTTGATTGCTAGTTCGCGCCGAACGATAAGCTGCTCCAGGAAAGCTTCACGCTGCTTCGAAGGGACATCAGCATTCTGAATAGCGAGCGCGACTGTGTGCGGACCCAAGTGCCCAAAATGCAAGTACGGACTCAAGCGGCTGGTCCCGTTTTCTTCGGGACAGTTGCGCGCCCGGTCGTAGTTCGATAGTCCATGCCGGACGAACCGATTCAGGAGTGCCAGGCCCTGTGTAGTCCCTCCTCGGGGACCGCAGCCCGGCTGGACAGAACGATCGATGGGCCAGCCTTGGGTAATCTGATAATCGGCCGCAAGTGAAGTCGCGCCCGGCAATGGCTTCCAGCGCCGCCTGGGATGGCTGTTTTGCGGCGAGACCAGAAACTCTCGGAGCTTTGCCTGGATGCGTGGGCGGATGGTACGCGCGGCATACTGTTCCTTGAGCAGCAACTTGGATGGGACGATTACATCGGCGTCTACTGTCCATAGAGGAACGCGCAAGCGCCGGGCTGCGGTCTGGCGCCAAATCTCGGGCTCGCGCAGCGGATTCTCGTCTCCGATCACGAATGCTGCGTGGACCTGCTCGCAGAACTTCAACAAGCTGTGGTCGGGATAGACCCTCAGTACGAACCCAATCCCTCGTTTGTGTAAGGCATGTGCGATGTCCGGTATTCCTTCGGCCAGGAACTGGAAGTGACGAAGATTTGCGTTGGCGTAGAAGGGGACAGGTGCGAAGAAGGTGACGACGGGCACGTCCAGTTCGTTGGCCACCGAGACGGCCATATCCAGAGCGGGGTTGTCCATTCCGCGCTGGGCTCTCTGCATCCAGTAAACAACGCAGCGACCGTCGGGGTCAGGTGGTCCTGCGCGTCGCACCGCGGCCCGTGGATCGAGAGCAAGCTTTTCCAGAGAGCCGGGCGCAGTGAGTTGTAAGGATGCTTTTCTTCCTATGCTCATTTCGCGAAGAGGTAGTGCGAAACGATCCATTCCTGGCCGCGACGGAATCCCCAAAGTTCCGCGCAAGCCATAAAAAACACGCGCCAGGGGACAAACCAGCGCACCCGCAAGCGGAAGTAACGACGCTGGTGTTGTTCAGACTCAAGTGAACCAGCCAGAAGCAGGAACATCATGTTCCCAGAGGGCTGAGGCTGAACCGACCAGTACGATATGGGCTGGTTCATACGTTACCGGCGGCGGCCTCGCGTGGTTCAGCCAAGAATACTACGCGGCGCACGAGATGTGATAACAGAAAATAAAGAACGAAAATCATGACCGGCCCCACCAGTAGCCAGGCCGACACAGCGTGTAAGTCCGCCACCCACAGGGCGGAGATCGCATGTGGCAGGTCTGCTCGCGCCATCGCCAACATCTGCCCGAGTGAAAGCTGCAAGCGTTGAGCTCGAAACAGCAACTCACCAGCGCGGATGAACGGCACAATAAGAATGAGCTGCAGGGGATAGACGAAGAAGTTGATCAATTGGATGGCCGGCAAGTTCAGCCGGAAGACAATTGCCGCTGCGGCGCACAGCAGGGTAGTCGAGCCAAGCACGGGAAAGATCCCGAGCACGATTCCAATAGCGAGGCTCAGGGCGATCTTCTCTGGTGTGATTCCCTGCGTCAGCAAAGCGGACACTTCATGTGCTATCTCAACCGGACATATCATGTGCTACCAACAATGAAAACCTTTTCACATTGCGCGAGCACGGGAAATGGGTGTATAGTCGGTCGCGTTTTTGAAGTCAAAAGGAGATTCCGGTCAATATGTTTGCTCACGACTCAAAAACCGACAGATTTCTAGTTGTTCTTGCCGTCTTGGCGTTAGCTCTCGCCTCCGCATTCGCCAGCCCGCTCCAGGCCCAGACCTTTCAAACCGTCCCAGCGCTGGCGTTCACCAAAGCCTTCGCCGGCGCCGAGCCACTTCCTCAGGTGTTGACGATCGCGTACACCGATCAGACCGCCGTGCGCTTCAGCACGGCTGCGTCCACCAACAGCGGCGGCGCGTGGCTGTCGGTTTCGCCGGCCGGAGCCGGATGCTGCTTCACGCCGCTGGCTGTACAGGTGATCGTGACCGCCGGCAACCTAGCCGCCGGAACTTATACAGGACAGGTCGTCATCACGAACTTCGCCAATGGCTCGATCACGATGACCATCCCCGTGACGCTCACGGTGGCGGCGTCGGGCGCGACCTTCTTCGACGACCTCCCCGGCAAGCTGAGCTTCTCCATGAAGACCAACGGGACGCCGACCGCGCAGTCGTTCCAGATCCGCAACTCCGGCGTGGGAACCTTGAACTGGACTCTGACGAGGAGCACCGCCGATGGCGGGAGTTGGCTGAACGCTTCGATCACCAGCGGCGCCGCGCCGTCCACGGTTTCCATCAGAATCGACAAGACCCAATTGCCCGGCGGGGGTGCGTCCAACGGCACGTTCGTCGGACAGTTGCTGCTCCAGACTTCCGGGGACAGCGTCACTATCCCTGTGGCCATTCATGTCGGTCCCAGCGTGTTCGAGCAAATCAACCCGCTCAACTTCACGATGGCGTTTGGCGGAGATAAACCGCTCTCGCAGGTTTTCAATGTCGAGATGAGCGACAACGCCGCAGTTCGCTACACCGTCTCGGTTGCGAACGCGAAAGGCGGCAACTGGCTGACCATCTCGCCGGTCGGCAGTGGCTGCTGCTTCACGCCTTTGGCGGAAGTGGTGACCATCAATCCCGGCACTATCCCGGCGGGAACCTACACCGCGCAGATCGTGATCGCGGAGTTCGCCAACCCGGGACGTTCCATGGTTGTGCCGGTCACACTGACCGTTCTATCGTCAGGCCCGTTCTTCTCCGACTTGCCCGGCCAGTTGAGCTACTCTCTCAAAACGAACGGCACGACCATCACTCCGCAACCGATTCAGGTCGGGAACGGAGGCTCAGGGACGCTGAACTGGACCCTGACCAGCAGCACGTCCGACGGCGGCAACTGGCTGACGGGAACTCCCGCCAGCGGAACCGCACCCTCGACTGTCTCAGTCGGAATCAACGTGAGCCAACTGCCCGGCGGCGGCGCGCTGAACGGCGAATTCGTCGGCCAACTTGTATTCCAGACCAACGGAGACACAACCACCGTTCCGATCACGGTCACGGTTGGCACGGCGGCTTTCACTCAACTCAATCCCATCAGCTTCACCATGCCGTTCGGTGGAGCGAATCCGCTGACGCAGACTCTGAACGTCACGACCATCGACAACTCCTCGATCCGATTCAATGTCAGTGTCGCAACGGGCACCGGCGGCGCATGGCTGACGGCTTCTCCGTCGGGCAGCGGCTGCTGTTTCACTCCTCTTACCATCGCGGCCGGCATCAATGCGAGCACATTGCCTGCGGGAACTTATACCGGAGAAATTATCATCAGCGAGTTTGCCAATCCGCAGAGATCAACGGTGGTACCCGTCAACCTCAACATCATTGCCAGCGGCGCGTTCTTCGACAACCTCCCCGGCGGACTCAGCTTCGCGATGAAGCCGGGCGGAGCGCTTACCTCGCAAATCGTGCAGATCGGCAATGGCGGACCCACCGGAACACTGAACTGGACCGCAACGTCGAGCACAGGGGATAGCGGCGCCTGGTTAACGGTGACGCCCGCCCTCGGAACTGCTCCTTCCATTGCGACCGTCTCAATCACCGCAGCGAACCTGCCCGGTGGCGGAGCGCTCGCCGGAACATTTACAGGTCAGGTAGTCTTCACGGCCCCCGGCGACACGACCACCGTTCCGGTCACCGTCACAGTCGGAACGGGCGTCTTCACACAGATGAATCCAGTCGGCTTCGCCATGCCGTTTGGAGGCACCAATCCCTTACCGCAGGTCTTGAACATCTCTACCGTCGACGGTTCAGCGGTTCGCTTCAACGCAAGCGCAGTGACCGCGAAGGGTGGAAGCTGGCTTACCATTTCTCCGTCCGGTGCTGGATGCTGCTTCACACCGCTGGCGATTACAGCGACCGTGAATGCCAGCGCGCTGGCAGCGGGAACCTACACTGGCGAAATCATCATCACGGAGTTCGCCAATCCACAGCGTTCGATGACCATTCCGGTAACGCTGATTGTGTCGGCCT
The DNA here is from genome assembly GCA_043734305.1 of Acidobacteriota bacterium. Classification (GTDB taxonomy): domain Bacteria; phylum Acidobacteriota; class Terriglobia; order Terriglobales; family Acidobacteriaceae; genus Acidiflorens. The sequence continues at coordinate 6,414 of JAYTFO010000179.1, forward strand.
CGGGCGCGTTCTTCGACAACCTGCCTGGCGGATTGACGTTCTCGGTCCAACCTGGCAAGAAGGCAACACCGCAGACGCTTTTCGTCGGTAACGGCGGCAGCGGCAAATTGAAGTTCACCGTCACGCCCATCACCGAGGACGGCGGCCTGTGGCTGACTGCGACACCGATACTCACGACTGCTCCCAAGTCGATTACGGTTGGAATCAACATCCTCAATCTGCCCGGAGGAGGAGCCATCGCCGGCACGTATAACGGTCAACTCCTGCTCCAGGCACCCGGCACCAATGCGACAGTTCCGGTCACTGTCACGGTGGGCAATGCGGTCTTCCGGCAGGTGAATCCGCTCAGCTTCGTCATGCCGCTGGGTGGACCCAATGCGCTGCCGCAGGTCATCACGGTGCCGGCGTCCGATAACTCCGCCATTCGCTTCAGCGCGAGTTCTGCGACCAGCAAGGGTGGAGCGTGGCTCAGTATCTCTCCGTCAGGCGCCGGCTGCTGCTTCACGTCGATACCGGTGCGGGCGTCGATCAGCGCTACCGGCCTTCCGGTTGGAACCTACACCGGCGAAATCAGCATCATCGAGTTCGCCAACCCCGGACGTTCGATGCTCGTCCCTGTAACTCTGACGGTCGTGGCCTCGGCCAAGGCCTTCTTTGACAACCTGCCCGGCCAGACGAGCTTCTCATTCAAACCCAGCAGCACCAACCCGCCCGCGCAGACGATTCAAATCGGCAATGGCGGAACGGGATCGCCCTTGAACTGGAGTGTCGCGAAGAGTACCGCGGACTTCGGCACCTGGATCAAGGTCCTGCCCGTCAACGGTGTGGATGCTGGCAGCTACACGATTTCCATCATCAACAGCAAGTTGCCAGGCAAAGGATTGATCCCCGGCACCTTCATCGGGCAGCAAGTGCTCAAAACGAAAACCGGAAACGTGACCATTCCGGTAAGCGTTACGGTTGGCGATCCGGTCTTCGTGCAATTGCCAACTGTCACCTTCAACACGACCCACGGATCGAATCCCCCGCCTCAGGTGATCTCGATCGCGAGCACCGGCACGGTGATTCGGTTCACTCCCATCGCTGCGTCGGGCAAAGGCGGAAACTGGCTGGGCATCACGCCCTCGGGTAACGGATGCTGCAACACGCCCACCAATATCACGGTGAGCGCGAATGCCAGTGCGTTGCCGGCGGGAACCTACGTTGGAGAGATCAACGTGGTCCAGTTCGCGAACCCCGGGCAGTCGATGACCGTTCCGGTGGTTCTGAATGTTGCACCATAAAACTCGCGAGAGGTAACACACTCGTAGGGGTAGGAATGTAGCAATACATTCCTGCTCCATATCGAGGATGCAACGGGGAAGACGCAAAACTAGGCGGGACCAACGAATCCGGTGGAGGTTGCCCGGAACTCCGTTGAAAGTTAGCGACTCTCGACCGTCATAGGCTACGCAACCTTCACTTCTTCGGCAACCGTCTTCTTAGAAACTGCATT
>JAYTFO010000180.1:0-5611 GCA_043734305.1 Acidobacteriota bacterium
GATCAGCGCGCGAGTAAAGCGCATGTACGTGTAGGCTCGGAATCGCGCAATGACACTGGTGCGAGTGATTGCGTTTTTGTTGATTTGGGGACACGCTAAAGCATCTCCCACGTTGCTGAAACAGTCGTTGACGGAGTTAGCGGCGGGCCATTATCCGCAGGCGATCCGGGCGGGGTCCGAGGCTGTCGCGTCGTTTCGGAGTGGGCGCGATCGCGCGGGGGAAGGGCGCGCGCTTACGGCGGTTGGAATGGCGGAGTTGTATTCCGGCGATTACACCGTCTCGCTCCGCGATTTTACAGCGGCATTGACCATCGCGCGTGAGACCGGTGATGCCGAAGCCGAGATCACCCGGCTCAACAACATCGGGACGGTCTTCTACTATGAGGGCCGATATTCCGAGGCGATGGATCGCTACCAGGAAGCCATGCGGCGCGTGGAAGCCAGCTCTAACCAACGGTGGCACTCCTCGCGACGGCAACTGACGGCCGGCAACATTGCGATGCTCTATCAAACGCTCGGCCAGTTCGAGCACGCGCTGAATCTCTACACGGATTTGCTCCACTCACCACAGGCGCTACCTCCGCGGGAAGAAGCGCAGTTGTTGACGAATGTGGGCGTGCTGCGCCGTCGCCTGGGCGATCCGAATAAAGCGCTCGACACCTACCGTCAGGCTCAAGCCCTGTACAAGAATCAGGCGCATCGGGACGGGGAGATCGGGGTGCTGAACAACATCGGCATCGTGCAGGCGATGGATCTGCGCGACTACTTGAGTGCTGCCGCCACTTTCACTACGGCTCTGAAGTTGGCGGAGAAGAGTGGCGACCGTCCGCTGGCCGTACACGCGCACCTGTATCGCGGAGAGGCGCTTTACCGAGCGGGACTTTTAGAGCGATCGGGGTTGGACTTCCGAGCCGCCGCCGATGAGGCCGCAGCGCTTGGTGAAGCTGAGGAGAGCTGGAAAGCGCTCTACGGACTGGCGCGAATTGCCGCAGGGCGTGGGGATCTGGCCAATGCCACAAAGTTGCTGGAGCGCGCTGTCGGGCTGATCGAATCGCTGCGCGCAAGTCTCGGCGGATCGTCGCTGCGCTCCGATTTTCTGGCCGACAAGCGCGACGTATACGACCTGCTGATTGAACACACCACCAAGATCGAAGAGGTGTTCCGGCTTATGGAGCAGTCACGCGCGCGCAATCTGCGCGATCGGCGCGGGAGGGAATCGGAGACCCTCGCCCACTTTGCCGCAAGTATCCCACCGGATACCGCGGTGCTTGAGTATTGGCTCGGCAGCACTTCGGCCGCGGTGTTGTGGATGTCAGCGTCGGGCACCGGGATCCGGCGATGGAAGCTCGTGCCCCCGGACCTCGACGCCATTGCCGGACTTCCCGCTGTGTTGGGAAATCCCGATCGAAAGGATTGGCGCGCGATGGCGGACCCGATTGGGCGCCAATTGTTGGGCGGTCTTGCTGTGCTCGACAGTGCCGGCATTCAACACATCACCGTGATCCCGGACGGAGCGCTCGCGCGAATCCCATTTGAAGCGTTGGCGCTTCCAGGCACGTCCAGTCTGCTCGTTGAACGGTTCACCGTTTCGTATTCCCCTTCAGCCGCGCTAATCATGCCGGTCGTAGGCCATCGCGCGATCCGCTGGCCTTGGCAAACCACATTCGTGGCTTTTGCGGATCCGAGTCCAAATCCGGGTGCGTTGGCAGCGGAACTGACGCCCGCCCGTGCTTGGCCGCGATTACCCGAGGCCGTGCGCGAAGTGACGGGCATTGCTCGGTTGGTCGGCGGGAGGTCGACGGTGCATGCGGGGGCGGCCGCCCGCAAACAATATCTCGGCCAAGCCACTTCGGCGCCCTTGCTGCATTTCGCAACTCACGCTTTCGCGGACATGCAGGATGCCGACCGATCTTACATTTTGCTAGCGCCGGCAACGGCAGCCCAGCGATCCGATTATCTGTTCTTGAAGGAGGTGTACGCGCTGCCGCTCGCGGGCGTAGATTTAGTGACAGCATCGGCGTGCGAAACGGGGGCCGGAAAACTAACACGGGGCGAAGGGGTCGAGAGCTTCAGCCGCGCATTTCTTGCCGCCGGAGCCCAGTCCGTGGTGACGTCCTTATGGAGCGTGGGAGACAAATCGACGGCGGAAGCGATGCTTCGGTTTTACGCCGGCATCGCGGCTGGAAAGTCAAAGGGCGAGGCGCTGCGGGCCGCGAAACTCGATTTCCTGGGCTCGGCATCCGCCAGTCACCCGGCTTATTGGGCCGCTTTCGTTCTCAATGGCGAAAGCGGGTCGAGGATTCCGTATGTGGTCAGGTGGCCGGGGCTGTTGATGGCGGTTGTCGCATTGGTTGTTTTGGCATGGTTGGTTAAAACGCGGGCACGAAAGGTGTGACTGTGCCTAAGTTCTCGTCGCCGTACAGTCCCAGGATCTGGACGCCGGAAGTGGATGTCACTGAGACCACGTCGCCGGCTCCCAGTGACGGTACGCCTAGCAGCGTCGCGAGATCGTCCATGACGCGCGCACCGGCGGGAAGTTGCACTGTGTTGGTTGCTCCGGTTGCCTCGAGACGAAAAGTGACCACCACCGGACCCGGCGTCGGGTTCTGCACCGCCACTCCAACGAACTGACCGTTAGCCATGGCCGGGAACGGACCCACCGTCGCTACGCCATGGGTCGAGAGTTGGAAGATCGGCTCAGTTCGTTGCAGCAGTACGCGTGACGGACTCCCGACGGGAGCGCCCTTCAAGTAGGAATAAAAAGTGACCTGCGAACCGTCCGGGTTCTGCACCAGGAGCGGCTGCGTATCCATTGTCGTGGTCTGCTGGAGTGAGAAACGGATCTCACTTGGACTGATGTAAGTCGCACTGGAGGTCTTCATCTTGGTCGAGAGCTTGGTCCCGGGCTGAAAGCCCGTCCCTCTGACGCTAATTACCGTACCGGCCGGATAGGTACCTCCGCCCGGGAAAACGCCGCGAACTGAGATACTGCCGCCAACCGTCAAAACTCCCGGTTTTGGATCCACCAACGTGAGAGGACCGTTCGGCGTCACGAGGATCCCGTCCGATAGTGCCAGAGGGAAGGCGGAACCCTTCGGAGTGGAGACCGGTACGTCCATGGTGATCATCAGAAACGGATAGTCGAGGTTTGTACCAAAATCTGAACTGGGCGAAAATGCCGAGACGTAGAGTTTCCCGCTACGGAATACCGCGGTGCCGACCGTGTCTCCCAATGGGCTGAAGAACGCGATGCCATCGATATTGCAGCCGCTCATATCAAAGCTGGCCCCCGTACTGGTAATAGGACGCGGTTGAGTAAACAGCATCTTTACCTGCGCTGTGGCTCCGGCGGGGACGGTCTCGCTCAGAGTACGTATCTCGGCGGAGCCCGCAGGCGTTACGCCGCCTGTGCCGCCGGGGTTGCCGGTACCACTCGCTAAAACGAGGCTCGCGGAACAAATGTTAAGAAACAAAAGACTGCGTTTCATTAGACTCCCTTATTGTTAAATACAATACTATCGTTTTAGAGAAGCCCGCGTCCACTAAACGAGGTAAAAAAATTGTAAAAAGAGGGCTACCGGCCCTGTAATCGGAATTGTTGAGGTCCGGAGCGGGCGAGCTCGGCGCCTGTGACGTCCAGGGCAGTCACTTGCCAGATTAGTGTCTTCAGGGGCGCGATCTTGGCCCGAATTTCTGGCGGAATGGGAACGCTGGCGTGCGCGACCGTGGTGCTCCAAAGCTCGGTTCTATCCACTTCCATCAGCTTCACCGAGTAGCGCTCAGCCCCGGCCGCCGCCTGCCATTGCAGCTCATGGGGCGTTTGCGCCTGATCCCCGATCGGCCCGATCACGGAGACCACCTGGGAGCGAGTCACCTCGTGTTCGGGCAAAATAATCGGCTGACCGGGCGAATGCCGGGATTGCAGTCCTATCGTGATGGCGACGAATAGGGCCGCGAATCCGAGTGAGACTGGCGCCAAGATCCGAGGCGTCCAAAATTGATCCAGTAAACCCTTCCACCACGGCAGTGGCGCCGACGGCGAGGTCTTGCGCAGCCGGGCCGCAATGGCATCCACGGCGGCCTGTTCTTCGGCCTGAATTGCAGGGGTTTCGAACTCATGCAGCAGAGCGAGTTCCGTGCCGCAGTACGTACAGTTCGCAACGTGAGCGCTTGCCTTTGACCGCGATTCCTCGCCGTGGCGGCCCTCCAGAACCGCAGCCAACTGGTCGATCTCCATGCAATCCACGGTGGGCCCCAGAGCTGCCGCTAGTTTATTCAGTTGGTTTTCAGGCATATTGTCTACTCTTGTCCGCCATTTACTTGGCGCGACCTTCCTCGCTCGCCTTCAGGCGCTTGACCGCAATGGCCAACTTCCGCTTGGCGCTGACCAGATACGCTTTTGCGCCAGACGTGTTGCTCAGACCGAGCAGCTTGGTGATCGCATCCAAAGTCATCTCCTGCGAGAAGTGCAGTACCATCACGTTCCTCTCCGTTTCGTCCAGCGCTTCCCGCATCAGAGCGCGCACGGATTCGAGCGACTCTTCTTTCTGGAGTATGGTCAAGATACTTTCTCTATCCCCGTCCGCGATCTGCTGCGTGACCGCATCCAGGGATTCCTCGGGACGGGATGCTTTGGCCTTGTTCTCGTTGAAGCAATGGTTTCTCGTAACCGAATACAGCCAGGTGGAAAATTTGGAGTCGCCTCGAAAAGACTGCAGATTGCGATACGCTTTGAGGAAGATGTCCTGGGCGAGATCCCCGGCTAGTTCGCGATCCCCCGTAAACCGGAGACACCACACAGCCACTCTGGAGTGATAGCGCCGGAACAGCTCGTTGATCCAAACGTCCGCCTCGGAAGATGCGGTTTCTGCTCGAGATCGTGCGACCAGGTCCTCGTCGCTGAGCTCTTGCATCGCCTCGATTATAGACTGGATAGTTCCGCAATCCTTGCCTCACATAACCTTTGACAAGCCGATAGTCGAAGCGGAACAGGTTGGGGGAGATTTTTTTACTTTCTTTTTACAGGAGTGGTTTGGAAGGAGAATAGATTTGCCCCGAAACCCATGGCTTTTATCGAGCCACGAGCTTCGGGGCGGTACTTCGGACGGGCGATTTACTTGAAGTTTGCTTGCACGGTGGTGTTCTTGGAGATGACAACATCGCACGTGGGCGCAGTGCCCGAACAGGCCCCCGACCAGTTGACGAATTTCAGGCCAGCCGCGGGCGTGGCGCTTAAGGATACGGTTGTGCCCTGAGTGAACTTCGCCGAGCAACTGCTACCGCAACTGATTTGGGTGTTGAGTACGCCACCAGGATTTCCTGTGACCGTGCCAGAGCCGCCGCGGCCGATGGATAGCGTGTACATCGGAGTGAAGGTGGCGCTCACGTTAAGTTGGTCGTTGACTGTGAGCGTGCAAGAGAGCTGGTTGCCGTTGCAAGCTCCTCCCCAGCCGGTGAACAGGTCGCCACCTTGGTTGGCGGTCAACGTGACCGAATCGCCCGCGGTGAACGTGGCTGAGCACAAACTGCCGCATTTGATGAGCTTGCTGGTGGGGTCCGCAACGAATCCGTTACCGGTCGTGGTGACGGTGACTGACGGAACACCCACATT
>JAYTFO010000181.1:0-2260 GCA_043734305.1 Acidobacteriota bacterium
CGGAAATGATCGCCTGGCTGGACAAGACAGTGAAGTAGGGATTTGATGCCAATTTCGAAACTTCTCGCGGCTGCGCTGTTTGCGTCCACTTTAGTTGCGACCACTCTAGCCGCGGCCGTTCGCGTTGGAACATTCAAGACCGAAGTTCGGACATTCTACTCGACCGCCGACGGACTCCCGTCCAACGACGTGCGGCATATCTTGCTCCGAAACGGCGAAGTGGTTGCCGAGACTTCGCGGGGGTGGTCGCGCCTCATAGGAACCAGATGGTTGCCGGAATCCGCACAGGTGATGAAGGGCATTTCGCCGCGGTTGTTCCCGAGGGAGGGCAACCGAAGCTGGGCTCCCGTGGATGTTCGCGCTGTCATCTATGACTCGCGCAACCGCCTCTGGTTCGCCAGTCCGCAAGGCGTCGGTTCGTGCGAAAGAAAATGTGTCGACGGTAACTGGAAGCTCTACACCGGCGCGGAAGGTCTGCCGTATGACGACTTCACGACCATGGCCGCCGGTGAAGACGGCGTGGTCTGGTTCGGCACGCATCGCGGCGCCATCCGCTTTGATGGAACTGACTGGGAATACCGGCAAGGCTTGCGGTGGCTGCCCGACGATGACATCCGCGGCATCGCAGTGGATAGCAACGGGGACGCTTGGTTCGCCACCGCCAAAGGAGTCGGCCTGATTGCGCGCCGGCCCAAAACGCTGCCGGAAATAGCGAAGTTCTTCGAAGATGAAATCGACCAGCGTCACCGCCGGACTCCGTATGGCTACGTCGATAGCGTTAGTCTTCCCTCCCCTGGCGATAAGGCGAATTGGAAGCAGCACGACAGCGATAACGATGGGCTCTGGACAGGCATGTATGGCGCCGGCGAATGTTTCGCTTATGGTGCGACTCACGATCCGCTCGCGAAAAAACGTGCCCGCGCAGCCTTCGACGCTCTACAGTTTCTTGGGCAAGTTACGCAAGGCGGGAGCAATCCAGCGCCCAAGGGTTTTGTGGCTCGCTCCATTCTGCCCACCGGCGGCCGTAATCCGAATTCAAGCGATTCTCCAGAACACGATCGCCAGAACCAAGCTACTCGTGACAAACTCTGGAAAGTGATTGTGCCCCGCTGGCCCACCAGCGCCGACGGCCAATGGTACTGGAAGTCCGATACCAGTTCCGACGAACTCGACGGCCACTACTTCTTCTATGCGAACTATTTCGATCTGGTGGCGGAGACCGCGGATGAAAAGCAACAGGTCCGCGAACACGTGGCCGCCATCACCGATCACCTGATTGAGCACGGATTTCAATACATCGATCATGACGGCAAAGTCGCGCGCTGGGGCGTTTTCAATCCCGAGCAACTGAACTCGTATGGGAGCTGGTGGGAGGATCGCGCTCTCAACTCCCTGAGCATGCTCTCTTATCTGCGCACTGCCGAGCACATCACCGGCAATCCAAAGTACGGAGCGGCGGCGCGCGAGTTGATCGAGAAGCATGGGTATGCCGCCAATGTCGTGATCTCTAAAACCAACTCGGGGCCAGGCTCCGGAAATCAGTCCGACGATGAGATGGCATTCATGAATTTCTACTGCCTCTTGAAGTATGAGAAGGATCCCAAGCTGCGCCAACTCTTCGGTCTGGCGTTTCAACATCGTTGGACCATGGAGAAATTCGAGTTGAATCCGTTATTCAATTTTCTCTATGCCTCGAGTGTTCCCGGACTGAAATTCGAGGATGCTTTCGGCCCGCAGGACCTGTCGCCGAAAGGCGCATGGCTCGATGAATCGGTGGATACTCTGAAGCGCTATCCGCTCGACCGTCTCAACTGGGCTCTCACCAACAGCCATCGCAAAGACATCGTGCTGTTGCCGGATTATGTGCGGGGGTCGGCCCGTCGCGGCAGTCGGCGCGATGGACGAGTATTGCCGATCGACGAACGCTACATCGACAAGTGGAACCACGATCCGTGGGCGCTCGACTCGCGCGGCGATGGCCGGCGTCTCGCCGATGGAGCCTCCTTCCTGCTGCCTTATTACCTGGGTCTGTACCTCAAGTTCATCTCGTAGGACATGCTGTAGCTTGTCCTCAAAGAATATTCACGCGAACCGTGTTCGCCACCACGCCATCCACCGTGAGCACCAGATCCGACTCCCCGCTACCGCGCAGAGTCAACGGCAAGGAAACGTTAACCTGATCCAAACCCACAAAGCCGCCCTGTGGTCCCGCGAACTGCACTGGAACACTGATGCCATGAATCGCGACGCTCACCTTATC
>JAYTFO010000182.1:0-7140 GCA_043734305.1 Acidobacteriota bacterium
CGGAAAGGCGGAGCGGTTTCAGTGCGGCAAGCAGATCGCGAGCTATCTGGGACTGGTGCCGTCGGAAGAGTCGAGCGGAGATCGGCGACGGTTGGGACACATCACCAAGCAGGGGAGTTCGTTGTTGCGTTTCCTGCTGGTGGAAGCGGCTCAGGTGACGGTGCGCAGCGATCCGGCGTGGCGCAGCAAGTACTTTCACCTGGCGATGCGGCGAGGACGAAAGATTGTGAAGATCGCCATGGCGCGAAGACTGGCGGTTCGTTTGTATTGGATGTGGCGCAAGGGATGGGACTACGAGCAGATGAAGAAGTTCGGTTCGCACGCGGGAGAGCCCGGAAATCGCGATGGTGTGCAGTCGAACACCGAGTAATTCCAAAACCTATCGGATCTCCACGCGACTGGCATGCGGAGCTTTCAATGGAGAGTGAGCGCGAAAACGGGGCTGACGATCAGCTGTTGACCGTTCAGGAAATCGCAGGACTTCTGAAGGTTCCGGTGTCTTGGGTGTATGGACATCTGCGCAAACGCTGTACGGACCGCCTCCCCGCCTATCGCCTCGGCAAATATTGGCGCTTCCGAGGTGACGAAGTTCTGGCCTGGGTCGCGAGGCATCGCAGCGGGTGGCAGGCGATTTGACATGGCGACTACACTGAAGATCGACACAGAGAAAGCTGGACGGGCCATCCCTGGAGGAAAGATGGCTCGAAGAGGTTTCCAGCAAGGATCGCTATTTCAGCGCGGTGCCCGCAAGAAAGTCTGGGTGGCGCGCTGGTGGGAGGATGTCATTCAAACCGACGGCACGATGGGGCGGCTTCGAAGGTCGGAAGTCATTGGTCCGGTCGCGCAGTTTCCATCACGCCGTCTCGCAATGCAGGTTCTGTCTCAGAAGCTGGCGTCCATTAACACGGGGACGGCAAGGCCGCAGTCAATCCGCACCTTTGCAACTTTTGTCGCAGAGGACTGGTCGCCCGTGGTTCTGCCAACCCTCAAATACGCAACACAGAAACACTATCAATACATGCTTGACGTTCATCTCATCCCGGCTTTCGGCAAGAGGCAGATCCGCGATATTACCCGCGAAGAGCTGCAAGGCTTTCTCAGCCGAAAACTCGGGGGCGGACTGTCGTGGGAGACCGTGCATCATTTCAAGTGCGGACTGAGCAAGATTCTTGGCGCGGCCGAAGAGTGGGGCTACATCGCAGAGAATCTCGCGCAGAAAACCAAACTTCCACGACGGCAGTACGGCCCGCAGCGAGTGGTACTCGCCGTCTCTCAAATACGGGACCTGGCTGCTTTGCTGGATGATGCGACGCGTTCAATCATGTTGCTGCTCGTGCTCACGGGTTTGCGAGTGGGAGAGCTGCTTGCATTACGCTGGGGAAACATCGACGTAAAGGCCCGAATGCTCCGTGTGTGTGAAACGGTGTATGAAGGCCACTTCGATAAACCCAAGACGAAGCGTAGCGTGTGAGGACTATTCCAATCGGAAAGGAAACGGCGGAGATTTTAGAACGCGTCCGCCCTTCCCTTGCCGACCCAACGGCCCTGGTATTTGCCACGCGCGAGGGATTGCCGCTCGACCGGCGTAATCTCCTGCGCAAACATGTGAAGCCCGCAGCGAAGAAGCTTGGGTTTACAGGTGTGACGTGGCATCTGCTGAGGCACAGCTACGCAACGATGCTCGATGGTGTGGGAACGCCGATAGGGACGATGCAATCCCTGCTAGGACATTCCGCGCCGGAAATCACGCGCGAGATTTATCTGCACGCGATACCGGAAGAGCAGCGCCGCGCGGTGGAAAGTGTCGAGCGGCTGGTATTTGGACCCAAATGGACCCAAGTTGCAGAGTTGAATCAATCCACGTCGGGCAGCGTGAATTGAAAACAAAGAAGTAACTGGTCGGGGCGCGCGGATTTGAACCGCGGACCCCCTGCGCCCAAGGCAGGTGCGCTACCAGGCTGCGCTACGCCCCGACTGCATTCGATTATAAATGACCGGCGCGACTGTGCCGTCTCCGCAGGTTACGGACGCGAGTGACTTTCGAGACTCTTAGCGGGCGCGATGGGCTGCGTCGGCACCTGTTTGCACGCTATAATCTTTTCTTTGCTAGTCGCGCTTTCGCAAGTCATGGCCAGTTCACGCTACGCATTGGTGGCCTACACCCACCACCCGGTTGGGCAATTCGTGGAAGACCTCCGCAAGGAACTTCATCCGGTCATGCCCCACATGCCGGCCCATCTCACCATCCTCCCGCCGCGCGAGCTCTGCGGTCCGGAGCAGGCTGCTCTTGATTTTCTGGAAGAAGCTTGCAGCCGCGCGATCCCGTTTGACGTTGAAATGGGCGACGTGGAGACGTTCCTGCCCACCACGCCGACGGTGTTCATCCAGGTCAAGCGGGCAGCTTATCGGATGCGCGAGCTGCACGATCAACTGTGCGTCGACAGTCTGAACTCGCCGGAAGCCTGGCCCTACGTTCCGCACATGACCATCCTGAAGACAGAACTCGATCAGCAGGCGCGGGACGCAGAGGTGGTGGCACGCGAGCGCTGGGCGGAGTTTCGCGGTTCGCGCACCATCCGTGTCGATGAATTAATATTCGTGCGGGAGACCGACGGAGTCTGGCAGGACGTTGGCCGCATCCCACTCGGACGCTCCCTGTTGTCCTCCGGCCCCAGCCTGCGATAACCACAGAAAACCCCCAAACGACCGGCCAGTAGGGCAGTCTCGCCGGTACATGTACTTTCCGGGCGTTGCCAAGTCCAGGCCCGTGATTACCATAGGTGTTACGGGCTCTACACCAAGCGCCGGATCCCAGGCTGCGGGTTGATTCGAAGAAGGCACAATGCATATTGGGGTTTATGGATCCGGCTATCTCGCCACCGTCATCTCTGCTTGCCTTGCCGATTTCGGCACACCGGTTTGCTGCTGTCATGCGGACAGCTCCCGCATTACGGAAGTGGCCAAAGGCGACATCCCTTTTTTCGAAAAAAATCTTCAGGAAGTAATCCGCCGCAACGTGCGCTCGGGACGTTTGGTGTATTCCACCGACCCGGAAGATCTGGCGCGCAAGGCGCAGGTAATTTTTCTCGCCGAAGATTCTCCGCAGGGGTTGGAAGAACTGATCCTGCGCCTAGGCCGTGCTGCGGGCCGAGTGCAGGTCCTCTCGATCGTCACGCCGGTGCGCGTGGGTACGACTTCGACTTTGGAAAACGCGTTGAAGGCACATTCGCTGCGCAGCATCCTGGTATGTCAGCCGATGTTTTTCACCAATGGCTGCGCGGTTGAAGATTTCAACTGGCCCGACCGCATCATCCTGGGGACTTCCTCCAGTGAAGCCGTTTCCGCACTGAAGCAGATCTTTCATCCGCTGGTGATGCGCGGCGTCCCGGTGCTGGTGACCAATTACGAAACTGCCGAACTGGCGCGCGAAGCGACCACCGCCTTCGTCGCCACCAAAATATCTTTCATCAACGAAATTGCCAGCCTGTGCGAGCACGTGCGCGCCGATGCCGTCAGCCTTTCGCTCGCTCTCGGACTCGACAAGAAGATCGCGCCGCGCTGTCTGCAACCAGGCGCTGGCATGGGTGGAATCTTTGCCGAGTCCGACATGGACTCGCTGGCGGGACTGGCTCTGGAGAATGGCGTCGATCTGAAAATCCTGCGAGCGGCCCGCGAGGTGAACGTGGGCGTGGCGGAGCGGATGTTTGAAAAAGTTTCCGGCGCCATCGACACTGTGCAAGGCAAAGACGTTGGCATCCTCGGGCTGGCTTTCAAGCCGCACACGAATTCCGTCGCCGGCTCCGCGTCCATTCAACTGGCGCAGAACCTGCTGTCCAAGGGCGCGCGCATCCGGGCGTACGATCCGGTTGCCATTCCGGAAGCGCGGCACCAACTCCACGACACGGTGAAATATTGTGAATCCGCCTACGGAGTCGCCGAAGGAGTGGACGCTCTGGTCGTCGGCACAGGCTGGCCCGAGTTCCGAACGCTCGACTTCGGACGCATCCGCCACCTGCTGAAACGTCCCATCATCATCGACACCAAGAACCTGCTCGATTCCTCGCGCCTGCGCGCCATGGGATTCCAGTACATGGGCGTGGGACGGAAGTAGTCGCGTCCTAGTCTCCTGAGTCTAAAGTTCGTTGAAAAAGTAATGGCGCTTTGTAATGGTGCCTTGAAATGGCGCTTTGAAAGGGCGCGGCTTCAGCCGCGCCGTAACCGCGCCCTTGAAAGTCGGGGCTTTAGCCCCTGGGGAGTCCGGCTCACTTCTTCAGTCCCGCGTTCCAGTTCGAGATCACCACAATCTGCGTGTTATTTTCCTGGCTGCGCGTGTCAACGAGGAAGCGTCCATCGGGGGCGATAGCAAACGTCTGACCCGACTGCGGTACCATTTCCGGATTCCCGCGAAACAAGATTCGGGTGGCTCCAACGGACAGCTCCGAGTTACGGACGCTCACCTCAGTCTCCACGACGTTGCCATCGTCGTTGGAGTAGATGACTGCTCCGCCGTCCTTCCGCCATATCGGGGCGCGCGACCCGCCCTTGGAGGAAATTTGCCGTTTTGCTCCTGGGCCAGAGAAAGGCATGACGAATACTTGGTTGGCTCCCTGCTCTTGCGAGGTGTAGGCAATCCAGCGTCCGTCGGGCGAAAGAGAACCGTCTGAAGTATAAAAAGGCTTCTCGGCCAGGAGGCGCGGTGTGTCCTGTCCCGATGTGCCCACCACCCAGAGACCGCTCTTATCATGGTTGCTTTCCTGGTAGAGAAGGAACTTCCCGTCCGGCGTCCAGGCTACCGGATATTTGTTCGTCGGCGACTGCAACAACACTCTCTCGCTGGCGGAGCCGACAACCGATTTAATGTACAAATCTACATGCCCATTCCGGTCTGAGGCAAATGCGATTTCTTTTCCGTCGGGCGACCATACGGGGGTGGTGCTGGCGGAATCCCCGAAAGTGAATTGCGACCTGGAGTTTCGCTCCGTGTCGTAAATCCAGAGCTCATGATGGGGCCGCGCATGTTCTACAACGGCCTGTTTGCCATCGGGAGACAACCACAAAGTCGCATAGCGGCCGAGATCGCCCACCGTGCCGAGTTGCTTGCCCTCCTTGCTAAACCAGGTCAGCCGGTTCCCAGAATTCGGGTTCGTGGGAGTGAAAGCGAGCACGCCATTCTGAGAGGCCGAGAAGACGCCCAACCAGAACCCATAGTCCTCCTCCACCCCCTCTTGCACGACCCAAGCCTCTCCGGTCAGTTGCAGCCGGTCCAGGTCGAAAGGTTGCGCCATCAACGAAGACTCGTTCAGGTATAGAAGGTAGCCGTCAGCGTAAGCCGCGTTCGAGTGGGTGTTGATCAGGAACTTGCTCGTCTTGCCGTCCAGTGATCCGACATAGACTCCGTCATGGGTGTGGCTAAGGTCGTCGTGCCCCGCGGCGAAAAAGAGGAAGTGCTGCCCATCGGGCAGAAAGTAAGGCCAGCGATGGGTGGAGTGCTGCGAGACGTCCAGTTGCGTCACGGCAACTGGAGTACCTCCCGCAGCAGGCACCTGGTACAAGGGCTTGACTGTGTCAGGAGCGAAAACAATGATTCCCTGCTTGTTCCAGGTTCCTCCTCGCCCGAGGTGCACATCGCACAGGGGCACAACCCGTCCGTCCTTCAGAAACACGCGTTTGAGCTGGCGATCGGAGAAAAATCCCAGCGAGCCACCATCTGGCGACCAGAACGGAAAGTAGCCGCCTTCGGTACCGGGCACTGGAGTGGCCTGGAGAGCGTCCAGCGGGCGCACCCACACTTGGTGTTTGCCATTGGCGTCCGCCGCCCCAAAGGCCAGCCGTTGTCCGTCGGGAGAAACCACAACCGGGCCTCCTTCTTGCCCGGAGGCGTGGAGCGTCGATTTCTCGGGAGGCTCGATAACCCAGCGCGATCGAGGAGCCGGGACAGGAGATGGCTGGAAGTACAGACGCGTGGCAGCAACTCCTGCAACCGCCAGCGCCAATGCAGCCACCAACCACGGAACGTATGCTCGCTTGCTGGTTTTGATAGATACCGCACCTGTCGATCCTGACTGGGAGCCGCCAGCAATCCACTGTAACTCGCTGGCGAGGTCGCTCGCGCTTTGCCAGCGTTCGTCAGGATCCTTCGCCAGGCATTTCTTTACCACACGTTCCAACGCAGGCGGAGTCAAGGGCTGGAGTTGCGTGATCGGAGGAGGATCGGTGGTCAGGATCGCCGCGATCAGGCTGGCCCGGCTCGCTCCGGAAAACGCAGGTTTGCCCGTCGCCATTTCGTAGAGCACTTCCCCGAACGCGAAGATGTCCGTGCGCGCGTCGGCGTCCTTCCCCTCCAATTGCTCGGGTGCCATGTACTGGAAGGTTCCGACGATCATGCCTGCGGCGGTCAGCTTCGATTGCTCCATCGTCATTTCGGTCAGCGCCGCCGCCAGCGGAGCCGGTCCCGACTGCGTTGCCAGGCCAAAATCCAACAGCTTGGCGCCGCTCTTGGTCAGCATGACGTTCGCGGGCTTCAGATCGCGATGCGTGATCCCCAGCTTGTGCGCTTTGGCTAGCGCATCGGCAATCTGGGCGGCGTAGCGTAGAGTCTGCTCCGGCGGCAACGGACCCTTGGTCAGCCGCTGTTCGAGCGTCTCGCCTTCGAGGAGCTCCATGACCAGAAAGTCCACGCCGTCCTGATGGCCGATGTCATGGAGGGTGCAGATATGAGGATGCGAGAGTTTCGAAACCGCTTTCGCTTCGCGCTCCAGCCGTTGCTTCAGAGAAACCTCGGAGGAGAGGCTGGCAGGCAGGACCTTAATCGCAACCTCGCGGTCAAGCCGACTGTCACGCGCGCGATACACCTCGCCCATGCCGCCCGCGCCCAGCGGCGATTGAATCTCATAGGGACCGAGTCTTGTGCCAGAAGTGAGGGCCATCCGTGGGTCCGATTATAGATGAGCACCACGTTGACGGGAGCCGATGATCCGGAATGGATCGTCGTCAATACGGAAACCATCCACTAGCGTGGCTATGGAACGCCTGCACTCCCCACTTGCTATAATCAATCTCTGCGGTGGGAGTAGCTCAATCGGTAGAGCATCGGACTGTGGCTCCGACGGTTGCGGGTTCAATTCCCGTCTCCCACCCCAA
>JAYTFO010000183.1:0-4760 GCA_043734305.1 Acidobacteriota bacterium
ACCGTTCTCCAGAATTCCCAGCGCGATCACCGTTTCACCGCGGTAGTCGTCGGAAATCTGGCGTCCCAGTTCGCGAATTCTCTTCTGGATCTGGTCGGCGGAAATCACCTGCCGCAAAGCTGCATTCGTCGAAGCAGTCATAAGTGGAGTGGCGCCTCCGGATCGAGAAATAGTACCAGCACTTGGCACTTGGCAGTTAGCAAGTGTAGCGTCGCGTCCCGCCGGCTTGGGGAGGGCACGACTTCAGAGGCTGCGGAAAAACTCCGGCGATGTGCAGGCCTTGGGAAGGGCACGACTTTCAGTCGTGCCGTAAAGAACCAAGTGGGCGCGGCTTCAAGCCGCTGAAGTTTGCTTTGTGGCCGCTGCGGATCGTTCATACCTAGCGGCGGATCGAAGGGGAAAAGAATTCGTGGTCGCACCCGCGGACAAAGCAAGCCTCGGCGGCTAAAGCCGCGTCAAACGGGCACGTTACGGCACGACTGAAGTCGTGCCCTTCCCAAAACCTGCCACGCCGCTGAAGCCCTCTAACACCCCCCCGACTTCATACCAACGTCATCGCGATCCTCGTCACCGACGCCGCGGGAAACGTGAATTGCACCGGAGACCTTTTCAAGTCCACGGCCTGGTTTCTGGGAGTGACCGCCTCGCGCTGCGCGAATGTGTTGTGGGCGTGAATATCGGAGTTCGTAATAACGGTGGCCGCTGCGGAACGAATGCTCGCTCCCGGCACCATGACCTCCGCTTCCCGCGCTTCCGTCACATGCGGATTCACCACCGTGAGCACCAGCTCTTTCCCGTGCAGTGACGCCGATCCGGTCAGGCCGGCCAGCGACGCCGGTTGCCCGTCGCGATCGTAGTGGACGTTGGGCGCCGAGAACACCGTACGCAACGACTGTCCGCCCTGATGTGCCGCGTAAAGTTCGAATACGTGACCGACCGGCGTTACACAGAATTTGTCTTCATGCGCAAGGTAGAGGCTGTTCAGGCAGTTGATCAGCTGCGCGCAATTCGCCATCGCAATCTTGCCGGTGTGCTGGTGAAAGGTATCCAGAGTCATGGCGCTGAACACCGCATCGCGCAGGGTCGGCATCTGCTCGAGAACATCGCCGGGCGTGGCCTCGCTGCCCGGCCGGTACCACGGCCCCCACTCATCAATGACCAGCTTGATCTGGTGTTGCCGGTCGAACTCTCCCATGACCTTCCAATGTCCTTCGATCAGCGACCCGATGACGTTGCCTTGCCGCATCAGTTCGTACCAGTCGATGGCGTCAAACTTCAACGCATCCCCTTTGCCCTGGTCCCAATCATTGGTGCGGCCGCGGCTCAGATTCCAGGAATAGTAGTGAAGCGCCAATCCATAAATCGACTTCAACTGCTCCGGCCCCTTGCGGACGATCTCTTCCAGAAATTCCCTTGTCCAATCCCATTTGTCGTCGCTGGGACCGGACGCAACAAACGATAAGTTCTGTCCATAAGTCGGCACCCAGGTCGCAAACCGGCGGAATTCCACCGCATACTCCTGCGCGGTAAAATTGCCGCCGCATCCCCACGATTCGTTTCCGACTCCCCAGTAGCGCACCTGGAACGGCTCTTTGTACCCAGCAGCGGCGCGCATGTCGGCCAGGGTGGTGGCGCCGGCGGGGGCGTTGCAATACTCCACCCATTGATAGAAATCGCGTGCCGGCAGACTGCGGACGTTCGCTGCCAGATAAGGTTCCGCTCCCACCAGTCGACAGAAGTGAACAAACTCGTTGGTGCCGAACTGATTGGGATCCGTGCCGCCCCAGAAATTCGTACGCTTCGGCCGCCGGTCGGGAGCACCCACGCCGTCGCGCCAGTCGTAACTGTCCGCAAAACAGCCGCCCGGATAGCGAATCACCGGCGCTTTGATTTTCCGCAGTTGCTCGACAAGTTCTTTCCGAATGCCATCGATGTTCGGAATGCTGGAATTTCTGCCCACCCACACTCCGTCGTAAATCACGCTGCCAAGATTTTCGGTGAAGTGGCCATCGATGTTCGGCGAGATGATTCCCAATGGTTCGTCGAGCAGCACTTCAATGCGGGAACCGCCGGATGTCAGCCCAGTTGCCCGTGCATACTTCGAGAACAACAGCGCTCCCGCTCCCAGAGTGCCCGCGCGAAGAAAGTCTCGTCGTCCGATCATGAGTGCTCCATTTGCCGGGTCTGATTGTAACGAAACTGTGCTGTGTCTACCGGCGCGAAATTGGAGATGTGTTCCACCTGGAGCGTTTGTACTGGCTACCCTGTACGTACGTAAATATGTGGATATTAACGGTAAACGGCTTTGCAGGTGCTCGGTTCAAAGTTCTTGGATCGGCGCCAGATCTGGCGACACACCACCAACAGGGGCCAAGAAATTGGGCGGCCTTCCAGGAAGGCCGCCCCGTACTCCAGACAATCTTCATTCTTAATACAGCTACGTTTATGCAGCTACAAGGTTGTGCGCGGTCGATTGAACAGCCTCAAAGGTCTGAACCTTGGGCGTGCCATCGATCATTCTTGTGAATGTTTTCAGCACGTCCGGATAGGTGTTCGTGTTGTAAGCATCGGCATTCGCCTTGCTTTCCCACAGACTGATTGAAATCACGTCCTGGCTGCCGGGATTCGACAAATTGAGGTCGTCCTTGAATCCCTTCTGCTTACGAAGCAAAGGAAGAATTTCGTTCTCAAACGTACGGGTATAATCATGCAACATATTCGGTTTCAAGCGAAACGAGACATTACGTGCAAACATATAAAACCTCCTAAAGAGTTGGGTCGCTAGTTGTGTCGCTAAGAGGAGAAGACTTCAGGTGGGCTGACTTAGGATCAGGGAACCTGAAAGAGGAGCAGGAATGCTCGCTCCCCCTAACTGTTGCATTTGGGTGGCCCTGCGCCTCAAACCGCGCAACTTGTTGTTTCGATACGACCACCGAGCGGATTCGGATACCGGCAGAGTCGGGTTCTGTCGTGCATCTCTTGCCGAAAGCGAGCACAAACGGCAACGCACATTCTGACTGCAAGGCAACCGCCAGCCACCCGCCAATGTATGACAATTTGATGATGAAGATGTAGCCAGCCTGGGAACGAAACTGTTCAGTTTTCTTTCGGCGGACTCCATAGTTGACTTGTGTCCCCAAGCGTGTTGCCAACGCCCTCTGGCGGGCTAGGTGGCGCAGTCTGTGAATTGTTCCTGTCTTGAGTCCAGAATCGTTTCTGAACAAAATAAAACCCCAACGCGAACAACGCGGTCACCATCACAAAGAAAAGCACCAACATTCCAATATTCATTTTCCACCTCGGATGCATCCTGGCTGCAATGTTCTCTTTTTTATGGTCAGCCGTTAATACTCTGGAAAGAAAAGTAGGGAAAGCGAAGCGAGTTACGTAGCCCGCCTGTCGCCGTTCTGCTTCGGCGGACCCAGAACAGAGGAAACGGCAAAAACCTGTACCGCAATCGCCTCCGCAGTCCAAAACCATAGCGTCGCCACGCGCTCCAACCATGCAGCAAACGCGTGGACGAATCCAGGGTCACTTTTCAGCTTGAATAATACGTCTCAGGAAATGGCGGGACTGTTCAGAATTGCTCCTTTTCGGCAACTATCCATCCGGGCCTCTCGTTTTGCCGGTGATGACTTCTTCATCGGGGGCTTGGGTTTGAGAGTTCTGGTGCGCGCGTGCCTCCCGATATGCGGGGTCTACTTACAAACCACGCCGAACCGCAGCGGCGATAGCCCTGTCAGTCCGGCGTCTTTCGGCACTGCTGAAGCCGTGCCCTCCCGAATTCTTCGCTTACCCAGCCCTGAAAGCGCGGCGCCGCCCAAAATCATCTTGCGTTCTTGTTGGCCGCTTTTTGGAAATGTGAGCCAGGAACGTGAGCTGTGAAAGTGAGCGGTATGGAACAGACAACCACATTGTTGCCGAATAAGGTTGTGCTGTTCACCTGGATGCGGAAGTTTTCCGGCCGGAGCCCGAAAACCCACGAGGGCTCGACTTGAAAAATCGGAAGCAGAATCAAATCCCAAGCGAAATTTTCAGATGGTTGCAAAGCCAGTCCTCGGAGGATTCCATGAAGAGAGCATTGTTGCTGATCGTTGTACCGGCCCTGCTGGTCGCACTCGGGTTTGCACAAACACCCGCGGCCGGCGTCAAGACAGACCAGACCACCATCAAGGGTTGTCTGAGTGGCTCGGATGGTAACTACACAGTTGCGGAAGATAACACGGGCCACATTTTCAAGATCACTACCAGCATTGTGGATCTCAAGCCACATCTGGCGCATGACGTAACACTCATCGGACACAAAGCGAGTGGAGTGAGTGCTGGCGCCGCCGCGGAAAGCTTTGCCGTCACCGAACTGAACATGATCTCCGAACACTGCGCCGCGGCCGCCGCTGCTCCTGCTGCGACGGTCAGCACGCCTGCGGAGAATTCCATCGCGCCTGCCGCAGCTGCCGCCGCTCCTGCTGCTACTGTTAGCACGCCTGCGGAGACTGTCGTCGCTCCTGCGCCTGCGGTGGCAGCTGTGGCTCCCGCTGCTACGGTCAGCACACCTGCGGAGACGGTCGTCACTCCTGCGCCTGCGGTGACCGCCGCTGCTCCCGCAGCCACTGTCAGCGCGCCTGCGGAGACTGTCGTCGCTCCCGCTCCTGCTGTGACCGCCGCTGCTCCCGCAGTCACTGTCAGCGCGCCTGCGGAGACTGTCGTTGCTCCTGCGCCTGCACCTGCCGTCGCCGCACCCGTCGCTCACCCAACGCAAA
>JAYTFO010000184.1:0-6596 GCA_043734305.1 Acidobacteriota bacterium
GCTGGACTCCGACGTCTTTTCTTTTATATCGCCGCCGACAAAGAAATGCACTGCCGGAGTAATGATGAGCGAGAGCACCATGGAGATCATCACCCCGCCCATCACTGCGATGGCCAGCGGCTGCAACATCTGCGAGCCGGCCCCGAGAGCGAACGATAGTGGCAACATTCCGGCAAGAGTTGCCAGGGCGGTCATGACAATCGGCCTGAGCCTTCTCCGGCTGGCTTGCAAGATGGCTTCTTCCGCCGGGAAACCGAGATCGCGGAACTTCTGATCGGCATCCAGCAGCAAGATACCATTCTTGGCGACGATTCCGATCACCATGATCATTCCCATGAACGAGGAAATGTTGAAAGTCGTCCGGGTGATGAGCAGGGCGATAAAGACGCCGGAGGTGGAAAGCAGCGCGGACGCCAGGATCGACACTGGAGCGGCGAAGGTACCGAACTCAAAAAGGAGAACACAAAATACCAATACGATGGCCAGCAAGAGTACGAAAACAAGGTCGCGAAAAGACTGCTGCTGCTCTTTGTATGTGCCGCCGTACTCAACGCGGATCGCTGACGGCAGGCGTAGCTTGGCAATCTCTTTTTGGACTTCGAAGATAGCGGTGCCCAGATCGGTGCCTTCCAGCCGGGCAGTCACTGCCACCTGACGCTGGAGGTTTTCGCGCCGAACCTCCGTCTGCCCCGGAATCGATATGACCTCGGCCAGCGCGCCCAGGGTCGCGGTATGTCCACTACTGCTGGTGAGAAGCGTGTCGCGCATGGCGGCAATCGAGGCTCGGTTGCTGGCTGGAAAGCGCACGCGGAGAGTGTAGGCTCGATCATTGCTGATCACTGGTATCGGCGCAGGCTCGCCTTCGACGATGGCAGCGGCATCGAGCGCAATTTCTTCCGGAGTAAACCCCGCGCGCGCTGCCACTCCGGGATTGACCTGAAATGTAACGGCGGGCCCGCTGATGGTATTGTCGATGCCGTTCAGCACATCCACGACGCCTTTGATTTTGCCGATCGAATCGGCGACCTTGGGAGCCCAGTTGGCGAGCAGAGCCGGGTCTTGAGCGAAGAGCTTGATCTGGATGGGCTCGGGCGCGCTCGTGAGATCTCCAATCATGTCCTGCAGCACCTGGATGAATTCCACGTCCAGCGCGGGTTCTTGAGCTTTGATTTTTGCGCGAACGTCTTCGATTACTTCGTCGATGCCGCGACTGCGGTCATCTTTCAGTTTGACCACGATGTCGCCGGTGTTGGCTTCCGTCACGGCTGCCAGGCCCAACTGCAGCCCAGTGCGGCGGGACGTGCCTTCCACTTCGGGCGTTTCGTGCAACATCTTCTCGATGTGCGAAACGACCCGATTGGTTTCGGCGAGAGAACTGCCGGCGGGCATGATGTAGTCCAGAACGAAGCCGCCCTCGTCCATTTCCGGGAGCAAGTCCGAACCCAGAAACCGGTAGCACCCATAGGAGAGCACAATCAGTGCCAAGCTGAGGAAGGCCAGTCTCTTAGGATGCTGCAGCGCGCGGCGCAACCACTTCTCATGAAAGTTCACTATTTTAAGAAAGAAGCCGCTCTCCGAGGCGTCTTCCGCGGTGAGCAACTGTTTGATGTCCTCTTCGTCGGGGGCATGTGTGGCACCCTCCCCTTGTTCGTTATTCCGATTCCTTTTGATAAAGAACTGGCTAAGAGTCGGAGTCCATGTCAGAGCGAGAACGAGCGACGTAAATAGTGACACCGTCATCGTGACTGCCAGGGCCCGAAAGAAAGTGCCGGTTACGCCCGTGATCACGATCAGAGGCAGAAACACAACAACGGGTGTTACGCTCGAGCCGATCAGGGGCGTCGTGATTTCATGGAGAGCGCTCTGAATCGCTTGCAGACGGTCTTGTCCCGCATCGCGATGCAGGACGATGTTTTCGACTACCACGATGGCATCGTCGATCACCAGACCCACGGCTGCAGCCAGTCCGCCCAACGTCATGAGGTTGAAACTCTCGCCCAGCAGCCTCAAGGCAATGAACGTGACCGCGACTGTAACCGGGATCACCAGTCCGGCAACGATCGACGTACCCCAGTCCCGCAGGAAGACCACGAGAATGATCGAAGCCAGTATCAGGCCGAGCAGAATGGCGTCGCGAACACTGGCAATGGATTGATGCACGATCAACGACTGGTCGTAAAACGGCTGAATCTGAATTCCCCTGGGCAGAGTTGGTCGAATGCGTTCGATCTCGGCGTGCACTTCGTTGGCGACCTGAACAGTGTTGCTCTCCGGCTGCCGGTTGACGTTGACCAGCAGCGCCGGTTTGCCATTGGCCGTGACGACCGTGTACACCGGCTTCACTGCGGGCGCGACCGTGGCCACATCGCCAATGTGGACCGGGATTCCGGTTGGCGTTGACTTGATCACGACGTCGGCGATCTGTCCCGGCGTGCGCACTTGTCCGTTGATAAGTCCGAGGACAAGCTGATGATTTTCCTCGAGCAGTCCGGGGGAATCGATCAGGTTGGTGCGCCGCACGGACTCGAGGATGTCGGGAACGGTGACGCCCGCCACCAGCAGTTTGGATGGGTCGGGAACGATGTGAAACTCCGGCTCTTGTCCGCCCTGAATCAGCACCGTCGAGACCCCCTCCAGGCGGTTCAGCCGGGGCTTGATTTCGTAGGTCGCCAGTTCCCACAGCCGGGTCGGTTCGACCGTATCGGAAACGAGACTGTAGCCAATGATCGGGAAGCTGGCGAAGTTCATGCGATGAGCTTCGACCTTGGTGCTGGCCGGTAGTTCGGCTTGCACGCGCGACAGGGCTGCGTTCACGTACTGCAGGGTCTGGAACATGTCCACTTGCCAATCGAAGAACAGATCGATTTCCGCCGAGCCCCGGCTCGTGATCGAGCGCACATTTTGCAGTCCCGGCACGCTGTTCACGGCTTCTTCGAGAGGACGGGTGATGGTTACCGTCATCTGATCGATCGGCATCACACCGTTATCCACCGAGATCAGGATGCGCGGGAAATTTGTGGCGGGGAACACGGCGACCGGAATCGTGAACGCGAGATACCCGCCAATCAAGGCGAGCGTCACGATCAGGAAAATCACCGATCGCGAATGACGAGCGAACCAGTATCGCGAGTGCCGGCTTTCGGATTCCGTCCTATCGTTTTTCATCTTTGGCGGAGTCTCTGGATGCTGGCTCTTGACCGGCGGCGGGCTTGTCAGCATCTTTGTCCGCTTCCGCGGCTGCTGCGACGGCAACCTTCGCGTTGTCCGGCAGGCCGTAGGCTCCGTCCGTGACGATGCGCTGCCCTTCTTTCAGACCTTCAACGATCTGAATTTTTTCATCTTGCTTGATTCCAACCTTCACCGCCTGCTGATGAGCATGTTGGTCTGCGGAAATAATCATCACGGTCGTGCCGCCGTCAGGGGCAGTCAAGATCGCAGAGGCTGGGGCGACCAGCGCATCGGGCACCGCCTCGGACACAATGGACAACCGCACACTGGTACCGGGTCGTAGCGTCTGGCTGGGGGTTTTTGCCTGCACCCAGACCTCGACGGTGGTGCTGTTGGGATCCAAAGCAGGACTCACGAGAATGACTCTGCCCTCGACCGGTTGATCCAGTCCCGGCACGCTAATGAGGCCGTGGTTTCCAACCTTGAGAATGGCGGCATCGTTCTGCGATATGTGAGCGCGCGCGGTTACTTGCGAAAGGTCCATGACCGTCAGTAGCGGCGCCCCGGGGGCTGGCATTTCGCCGGGATAAAGCGGACGATCCGTTACTACGCCATTAATCGGGCTGCGAATCTCTGAATAACTGAGTTGGGCTTGGGCCCCAAGATACTTGCCTCTGGCCGATGTCAGCTGGCCTTGCATACCCTTAAGTTCCTGCTGCTTGACCACTGCATTCAGCGACTCCAGATGCCTCTTGGCAAGCTCGGACTGGGCTCGCGCCTGGGTAAGACCGACCATCGCCTGATCCAGATCCTTGCGCGGCAGAGCACCTTGCTTGAACAGTTCTTGCCGGCTGTCATAGAGTTTCTGCTCCGCGTCGTACATCTCTTTCGCGGATTGCGCGTCGCCCGTTGCCTTCTGTATTTCTTCCGGAAGGCTGGCAGCCGTTCCCGTGGCATAATTCGCTTCGGCTTGTTCGAATGCTCCTTTGTTGTCTTCCCTTGCTGCCGCGAGGTCGCTATTTTCGAGGACGGCCAGCAACTGGCCCTTTCGCACCTTACTCCCACGGTTCACGTAGAAAATCTTTACCGGCGCGGCAATCTTGGGCACCAATGCGGCCTGCTGCAACGGAAACAGCACCGCATCCGCGGTGACGACGCGCTGGATCGCCGCCTTCTCGACGGTGGCTGCTTTCACGGGGACGGCGGCCTCTTCAGCTTTGTCATGAGAACAGGCAGGCAATATCGCGATCGCACTCACCATAAAAATCTGCAGCGCGGCCTTGAGATCAGATTTCGCAGACAAAAATGATTGCGTTCGCATTAGGTTCAGAACTTTCCAGTCAGCGTCTGAATGTTGGCAACCGCCACGCGGAATCGAACTTGTCCGTCATGGTAGGCGTTGCTTGCAAGCGTGAGAGTATTCTGCGCATCCACAACTTCCAGGACCGTAGCGTCCCCCGACTGATAGCGAAGGTTTGTCAGACGCAAGCTCTCGGTTGCCAATTGCGAGGATTGCCGCAGCAAGTCCAATTCCTCGCGCGCGGCTTGGGCTTCGCCGTAAAAGGAGCGCAGGTTGGCGAGCAGCGTGCGCTGCGCCGCGTTCAATTCCACGGCCGCCTGATGCTTCTGCAAGTTCGCTTGCTTGACTTTGCTGAAGTTGGCGCCCCAGGTCCAGATCGGAAATTGCAGAGTCGCCGCCGCGGCACTGCCGAGCGTATTCACCCCGTCCACCCTGGTGGCCATCCGGTTAGCGTCAATTCCGTACCAATAATCCAATGAGACCGAGGGTAAAACGCCGCCCCACGCCGAGGTGACTTCCCGGCTGGCCTGACGCAAGGCAGATTGGGCCGCGCTCAGATCGGGATTGTTTCGCGTCCCCGCTGCCGTGACCTCGTCAAACGATGGCAGCGGCTCGGGGGGATCGAGGTCATCGACCACTTCGAAGTTTTCGTTGAAATCCTTGAATACCAGCACGGCGAGATCGAGACGAGCCTTGTTCCGTCCCAGTTCGGCTTCGCGCAGATCCCGCTGCTGTTGCTGGAACTGGATCTGCGCCTTGATCACGTCGGAGTGAGCTACTTCACCGCCTTTTTCCAGCTTCTCGCTGATTCCGAAAAAGTGCTGCGCTTCCTCAATGGCACGTTGCGCAGTCGCGTACTTGCGTTGAGCGGCAAGGTATCCGTAGTAGGACCGCGTAACGGTCACGACCAATCCGCGTAAAGCAATTTCAGATTTGGCTCGGGCAACGGCCTGGGCCTCGTGGAAGCGTCCGTAGTCCGCGAACGTCTGCAAGGAAAGATTCTGGTGGACATTTCCCTGAGCGATGTACTCGTGGATGCCATTGTTGGCAATGAACACCTGGTTGCTACTGCCGTGTGAGGCGGGTTCGGTATAGATCGCCTGCATGTTGTAACTGACGTTGGGAAGCAGTGCGGCGCGGCTCTGTACGAAATCCTGATGCGCGAGGCCGAGCGCGGTGTAGGCTGCCTGCATCTGAGGGTTATTCGTGCGGGCACGCTGCAAGGCATCCGAAAACGCAATGGTCTGCTGAGTTCCAGCCGCGCTAGTGGACTGGAGATCTTGAGGGGCGGCGACCAGCTGAATACCCGACGCAGGCCCACTCGTTTGGGCGCGCGCCCCAGCGTCGGTTAAGGAAACCAAGGATGCTATGCTCAAAGCGAAAATCGCTGTATTCCACGTTGACATATAGGCGCTTGCTGGACTGCCAGGCAGCAAAGTCTGCCGAAGCTATGCGCGTTGACTTTCGCGCGGTGGACCTTGCAGTTACAGACATAGATAAGGTTACGCGACTGAGATTAAGGTGCTCTTAAAGAAAGGTGAAATTGTGTTCAGAGTCAGGATTTCCGGAGAACGGGCCTGACTTCATCGCCCACGGAAACCTCGAGCAGCGGCAGTTCCACTCTAAAGAGACTGCCATTTCCTTCTTGGCTGGAAACACTCAATTCGGCGCCATGCGCCGTGCAGATGGCCTTGACGATGGCCAATCCCAGGCCGGCCCCACCCGAGTTACGCGAGCGTGCCTTGTCGGCGCGATAAAAACGCTCAAAGACATGGGGGAGGGCATACTTGGGGATTCCGGCACCATTGTCGGAGACCTCCAGAACTGCCGTGCCCAATTCCTGGCGAACGCGCACCGTGACGTTTCCTCCTTCCTGCGTGTACTTGATGGCGTTGGCAACAAGATTCACGATGACCTGCTGCAGACGGGAGCGATCGCCCTCGACGTGAGTTTCACTGGTAACATCGCTGCTCAGCCGAATCGACTTTTCCTCGGCCAGGAGTTTCATCTGGTCGGCAGTCGAAGCCGCCAGCTGTCCGAGATCAAGACGGACTCTTTCCATTTTCAATTCACCCGCATCCAGACGGGAAATGGCCAGCAGGCTCTCGACAATGTGGGACATCCGATG
>JAYTFO010000185.1:0-15175 GCA_043734305.1 Acidobacteriota bacterium
CGAGGTATTTAGAGGTGCGCTACGAGGAACTGGTGGAACATCCGGAGCCGGCGCTAAAACAAATCGGCGATTTCCTCCACCACGACCTTGATTACGCGCGCATTCAGGAGACCAGTGTCGGCTCAGTAAGAAAGCCGCTGACGTCGTTCAAAGAAGATTTGAAAGACGGCCTCTTCTCGCCGGTGGGCCGCTGGAAAGATAAATTTCCGGCAGCTGAACTCGTACATTTCGAACAGCTGATCGGAAGCTACCTTCAGGAAATGGGCTATACGCTCTCCGATCCAGCGCATGCCTCCGCAAATTCTTTCGCCCTCCAAAAAATGCGCTGGACTTATCGCAACTTCTACGAGTTCAAACAATGGGCGAAAATAAACACTCCGCTCTCCCGCTGGATGGTGAGCTACTCGGACATTCTGATCGATAAGTAATTGGGGACGTGTTACGCGACGCGGCGCAGTATCCACAAGGCAATTTTCAATCCACGCATGACCTTGCCCGCTGCCTGCATGGGTTCAACAATGTCGCGATAGATTCCCCGTCGACCAGGCTGGCCATTCACCGTCTGTACGCCCTCCATCAATCGGATGCGAATCCGTTCGGCGCGGCGACTGGTGTCATCGAGAGCAGCCTGGACGGATTGCGAGCGCGTCGCCACCAGCGCGGCCATCTCCTTGCCTTCGCGGCTGATCGCTTCCATCCGCGGCTGAACGTATTGCTGCAACTCCTTCGCCAGCCGAGCCGAGGGCTCCAGCCTTTGCTGGAACTGTTCCTGGATTTCGGTGGCACGCTGGGACGCTCGCCTCGCCACCAGAGCAATCCCCACGACGGCGAAGATTTCCGCCAGCAGCGCCGCTGCCATCAGGATTACGATCGTCCACAGAAATGCCGCCATGCGCTCCCTCGCTACAGGGGGAATGGTAACAGGTCGCGCCTGCCGCCCAAAGCCCTTTCCCTTGCCCGATCTGGATGGGATGAGTAGTCTGACGTTAGCGACCACGAGCCTATGCCGCACTCTCAGCCCGTTGCGAAAATCAGGCGAACACTAGTCCCGACCAAAACCTTCAAACCTGTCATCCCGAGCAAAGCGAGGGATCTGCATTTAGCCGGCGGACGACAGATCCCTCGCTCCGCTCGGGATGACAGTTCATCTGTATTTCTTACTTTCAACACACGCCGCTACCGCTTCTCGCGCCGGACTCTCATCCTTGCGCTCTTCCTCTTACTCACTGTATTTCCCTGTTATGCCAAGAAGAAAAATCTTCCTGCCGTACGCTGGAAGGCGGATGCTCCGGGCTGCGAATTTCAACGCCGAGACGATGGCCGATACCGTTGGCGCATGATCGGCGACGATCTCGACATGACGTTGCTCATGGATTCGCAGGAACTATCCAAAAGCCAGCACCGCCTTTACAAACCGCTCGGCGTGTTCCTGAGCGTGACTTACACGGGCCGGGACAAATTCGATTTCCCCGCCGACCTGCGCATGGAGTTTGTCCGTCATCACAACGTGATTGAAGGCTTTCTCGATCCCACCGAGTTCTCCACCAAAATGCAGAACGATGTGGACACGCTGGTGTTCGACACCGAACGCGCAATCAAAAAACATCCCGAACAAGCCGAAGAGAAGACGAATCGCGCCCGCGAATTTCAAAAACAGGTAACCGAGTTCATCGAATTCCTGAGCACGCAGAGTCTGGAGCCCGCGATTCTTAACCCCGGCAATCCTGAAGTTCACGGCTGGGTCTTTTTTGGGACAGCGAAGAACAAGTGGCTCGGCTCATGGAAGAGCCGCGAGGACTTCATCCTTCGCGTATGGATGAAAGACAAAGTCTACGAGTTCCCTTTCTCCATGCCGCCCACCGAAGGGGATCTGATCCTCCGCAAGAGGGACGAGTAACAGTAGTTGCCCACGACCGTAGCGCCGGCGCCCCGCCGGCAGTTCGCGGAGCCGCCTCCGCAACTTGTGCTAAAGTTTCTCCGCTCATGGATTCCAGTCCGCCCACCAGTCCCGCGACGCAGAAACCCGCTGCGAGCCTCTACTGCCCCGTCTGCGCCGTCGAAGTCACCGATCCGCTGACCTGCGGCGATTGCTCTTCCGCGATCTGCCGGCAGTGCGGCACTCCGCTCGAGTCTTCCGACGAATTGGGGATGGGATAACCGATGAGTTCCACTCCCGTTTCCCCAGCCTCACAAAACAATGCACCCGGCGAAAAGGCGAGCCTCGTCCGCGGACTCAGTTTGCTCGACGCGGTCCTGCTGCTGGTCAGCGGCATCATCGGGTCTTCGATTTTTCTTACTGCCCGGGACATCGCCCTTCCACTGCCCAACCCATTCTGGTTTTTCCTGGTGTGGATTCTCGGCGGAGCAATCTCGCTGTGCGCCTGCGCGGCCTTCGCGGAACTCGGCTCCATGTTTCCCGATTCCGGCGGACAATACATTTATCTGCGCGAAGCCTACGGAGACCTGGTCGCGTTTCTCTACGGATGGATGTTGTTCGCCGTTGCCAATGGCGGAACCATCGCCGCGCTCTCGGTGGCGTCGGCGGCGTACATGGGAAATATCATCCCTGCAATCTCGCAGCAACATGTGATTTTTTCAGTGGCCGGCATGGCATTCACGCGCTCCCATGCCGTGGGACTGATCCTCATCGCCGTCCTCACCTACGTCAACGTCTTTGGATTGCGCTGGGGCGCGCTTCTGCAAAACGTTTCGACCTGGACCAAGTTCATCGCGATGGCGAGCTTTGTTGTTCTCGGATTCACGATCGGTAAGGGACACTGGTCGAATTTCACCGCGGACACCGGCGGTCTGAGCATGGGATTGAATCCGGCTCAACTGATCTCGGCGCTGGGCGTGGGACTCATCGCCGTTTTCTGGGCGTACGACGGTTGGGTCTACGTAACCTGGGTGGCAGGCGAAATCAAAGATCCGCGCCGAAACGTCCCGCTGGCCATGGTTTTCGGCGTGCTGGTCGTGGGCGCGATCTATCTCGCGATGAACCTCACCTACGTCTACGCGCTGCCGCTGAGTGAAATCGCAAAATACGAAACCATCGCGCACGCCGCCGCCGTCGCGTTGTTCTCTCCCGGAGCAGCGAACTGGCTGTCGGCGATGATCGCCATTTCATGCTTCAGCGCCGCGGCCGCCTGCACACTCTCGGGCTCGCGCGTATATCTCGCGATGGCCCAGGACGGAGTCTTCTTCAAGCGCATGGCCGTCATCCATCCCAAATGGCGGACGCCCGCCTTCAGCCTGATTGGACAAGGCATCTGGGCCGCTCTACTGACGATGAGCGGACGCTACGATCAGCTCTACACCTACGTAATCTTCGGGATGGTGCTTTCGTACACCCTGACCGTCATCGGCTTGTTTGTCTTGCGCTGGAAGAAGCCGGACATCCCGCGTCCCTATCGCTGCACGGCCTATCCGTGGCTGCCGGGGATCTATGTATTGGTCGGCCTCGTGTGGACTCTAAACACCATCTTCACGCGTCCGACCGAAGCGTTCTGGGGCGCGACGATCGTGCTCGCGGGCGTGCCGGGATACCTGTATTGGAAACGCACGAGTCGTAGAATGGCGTCGGAGTAACCTCCTCGCGTGATTAACCCTGGGCCAAAACCCGCCCCCATCACCGGATCCGGCGTCTCCACCGCCGAGGCCGCCGACCCCACCCGTCCCAAGAAGGTCATGGGATTTCGCGACCTCCTCCTCTTCTACGTCGTCACCGGCATCAGCCTGCGTTGGATCGCGACCGCCGCCGCAGCAGGTCCAAGTTCCATCGTCATCTGGATTGGCGCGTGGCTTGCGTTCTACACGCCGCTCGCGCTTTCGGTGATTGAGCTTTCGTCCCGCTATCCCAACGAAGGTGGCCTGTACGTGTGGTCGAAGCGCGCGTTCGGCGACTTCTCCGGATTCATGGCGGCCTGGACTTACTGGACTTCCAACCTCCCCTACTTCCCTGCCGTACTTTATTTCGCCGCCAGCAACATCATCTTCATGCGCGAGGCAAAGTGGGGATACCTCTCCGGCAACGCCACCTTCTACATCACGTTTTCGTTGCTGACGCTGATCGCGGCGACGCTGCTGAATATCGTGGGACTCGACGTCGGCAAATGGCTGCACAACATCGGCGCGCTCGCGATGTGGATTCCCGTGATGATCGTGATCGGCATGGGCCTGCTCGCCTATCACCGGTTCGGATCGGCGACCAAGTTCACGCTGCACACCATGACGCCAAGCGTGCATATGAACGACATCATTTTCTGGTCGGTGCTGACGTTCGCATTCGGCGGCTGCGAAGCCGCGTCCTTCATGGGAGAAGAAATCAAAAACGCCCGTCGCACCATTCCTCTGACGCTGTTTGTCGCGGGACTTACGGTTAGCTTCTGTTACATCGTCGGCACGGTGTGCGTGCTGCTGGCACTGCCTTCGACGGAGATCAACAGCCTGCAAGGTTTGGTGCAGGCCATCGGCAAGACGGCCGAGCGCGTAGGCGTCCCCGGAATCCTGCCACTGGCGGCCTTTCTGATCGCCCTCAGCAACATCGGCGCCTCTGGAGCTTATCTTGCCGCCTGCGCTCGCTTGCCATTCGTCGCTGGCATTGACCGCTTCCTGCCGCCCGCTTTCGGCGCGCTTCATCCGCGTTGGGGAACACCCTGGGTCGCCATTCTGACCCAGACCGTCATCGGAGCCGTGTTCATCTTTCTCGGACAGGCCGGCACCTCCGTCAAAGGCGCGTACGATGTGCTGGTCAGCATGGGCGTGATCACTTATTTCATTCCCTATCTATATTTATTTGCATCGATGTTTAAGCTGCAACGCGAAGCCGCCGGCTCGGACGTGATCCGCGTACCCGGCGGCAAACCCGTCGCCTACGGGCTCGCCATTCTGGGATTCACGACCACCGCGTTCACGATCGCCGTCTCCGTCCTCCCGCCGCCCGATGAGCCGAACAAGGCGCTGGCCGTCTTCAAAATCGTCGGCGGCTGCGGCGCGCTCGTGCTCATCGGAGTATGGGTCTACTGGGCCGGGAAACGACGCGCAAAGAGACTGTAGCGCCGCCACAGTTCAAGGCAAACCGACCCCCGTTTATTGGCCTCGTCTAATCCAAACATTACGCAGGTATTACAAAAGCTCTTCTGGCTTTGTGTTCCAATCGAGTCTGACCTTCGAAAGCTTTCGGATGAGCATTTTTACTCGCGACAAGACGTTCACCCAGCCGATCAATCTGACCATTTCATTATCTTTAGGGATATTTCACATCTGCGCCATCCTTGCGCTCTTCCTGTTCAGTTGGAAGGCACTGGCTTTCGGCCTTCTCATGTGGTGGATCGCGGAGAGCCTCGGCATTGGCATGGGATTCCATCGCCTGCTCACGCACCGTGGCTACAAGACGCCCAAGTGGGTGGAATATTTTCTAACGATCTGCGGTACCCTGGCTTTGCAAGGGGGTCCGATTGGTTGGGTGGCGACCCATCGTCTGCATCATCAGAACTCCGACAAAGACGGCGACCCTCATTCTCCGCGCGACGGCGGCTTCTGGGCCCACATGGGCTGGATCATTACCGGCGAATCTCTGCACAACAAGTCCATAGAACTCCTTCCCTACGTCCCGGAACTTCGCAAAGACAAGTTCATGATCTGGATCAGCAAATGGCACTGGGTTCCGCTGACCACAATCGCAGTCATCACACTTGCGGTAGGTGGATGGCGCTATGTGATGTGGGGTGTTTTTTTACGAACGGTGATTGGCCTTCATGCCACGTATCTGGTGAACTCCGCCACGCACATTTGGGGATCGCGCCGCTTTCTCACCTCCGACGCTTCGACCAATAATTTCTGGGTAGCAATGTTGAGCTTCGGCGAAGGCTGGCACAACAATCATCACGCCCACCCGCAGTCCGCGCGTCATGGACTTGCGTGGTACGAGTTTGATTTGAATTGGTACGGGATCTACGCGCTGCGCACCATCGGGCTTGCATGGGACGTCAAAGTGCCTACTGCCAAGAAACAATCTGCGATGGCAACGACGTAGGAAGCCCTATACCGGCGTCGCAGTCTTCCTCTTCGGATTGAAAAACGGCAGCGGCACAACCGTCGCGGTCGTTTGTTTGCGCTGGGCTTCGATGGTCAACTCCATCTGCAGTTTCGTGCCGACTTTCGAAAATTCAGCGCTCACGCTAGCCAGCGCGACCAATTTCTTCAACAGCGGAGAGAATGCCGTCGTCGTCGCCTTCCCCACTTGCTTATCGCCGGAATAAACCGGCACAGGCGTGCGCGACGCCTGGCTCGGCGCTGCCGGAGACAATCCGAATTTGTCGAACTGTTCTTCTACTTCCACCCAATCCACTTCCAGGCCGACCAACTGCCGCACCACGCCATTCTTGTTATCCCGTGCCAGCGCCCGCTTGCCGATAAAATTTTCCTTGTCGAGATGGACCATCTTCCCGAAGCCCAACTCGTACGGCGAATATTTCTGCGAAGGAATCAGCGCTTTCTTCGAACTCGAGTAGTCCACTTCAATCAGCAGCAGCCCCGCTTCCACGCGCGACACATCCAGCGCCAACATTCCGGCAGGGTGGATATCGAACTGTTTGCCTTTGTCCATCAACTCGTCCCAGACTTTGACGGCGTCATTCCATGGCATCCAGATTTCGTAGCCCAGGTCGCCGGTGTATCCGGTGCGAGAAATATCTACGGGGACGCCGGCAATCTTGCCGCTGGTCTTGCGGAAGTATTTCAGGTTCGCAATGTCCGCATCGGAAACGGTCTTGAGCAACTTCGCCGAGGTTGGACCTTGTAACGCCAACGCTGCGACCTGTTCAGAGATGTCCTCGACGTGAACATCCATGTTCAGGCCGTTCTGGCGGAACCAGCGCAGGCTGGGATCGGCGGCGGTCCAGCGATATTTATTTTCTTCGAGACGCGTGACGGTACCGTCATCAATGACTTTGCCGTCTTCATCGCACCAGCAGCAATAAATTACCTGCCCGACTGCGACTTTGTTGACGTCGCGCGTGATGATGCGGTTCACCAGTTTGGTGGCGTCTTTGCCCGTGACCAGATACTTGTAGAGCGGCGAGATATCGATCAGCGCGCACGCGTTGCGAATCGCGTTGTACTCGTGCTCGTGATGTACTTCATACACGCTGACGGTGTAGTATCCCGACCATTCCCGGTAATTCAGGCTGTGGCAGAGGGCAAGCGTTCTGTCGTGAAATGCAGTTCCAACTGGCAAAGGCGGCCTCGTTTTTGATTTCCTCTGTGACCTCTGTGACCCCTGTGGTTCAGGCTCTTAAGTCCTAACCACAGAGGTCACAGAGGATCACAGAGGAAAACCCTGAACGCCGGATTATATGCAGTCGCACCACTCCGCAGCAAGCTCCGATATTGATTGACCCGAAGTCATCGCCTGCGCGTAAGTATAGAGACAATTAGATAGTTTACCGATAGAATGGCGAGTCACTTTCATAGCGCTTCCAGGTCATTTGAAAAGAACTATTGGATCGAATTATGCCAGCAGCTGCGAACGGTACTAAGTACGACGTAATCGTTATCGGAGGAGGCCACAACGGCCTCACCACCGCCGCTTACCTGGCCAAGGCCGGCCGGAAAGTTCTCGTGCTGGAGCGTCGCCACATTCTCGGCGGCGCGGCTTGCACGGAAGAAGTTTTTCCGGGATTTAAGTTCTCGGTGTGTTCGTATGTCGTGTCGCTCTTGCGTCCGGAGATTATTCGCGACCTCGACTTGCCTCGTCACGGCCTGGAAATTCTTCCGCTCGATGGCACGTTCACTCCCATGCCGAGCGGCGATTATCTGTGGCGCGTGAACGATCACGGCAAGACACATCGCGAGATCGCCCGCCACTCGCGGGTTGACGCCGAAGCTTACGACGAATTCGGCAAAGCGATGCAGGCCATGTGCCGCTTTGTGAAGCCGATCCTGAGCATGGTCCCCCCCGATCCGGCGACGCTCAATCCCAAAGAACTGATGAAGATGCTTTTCCTGGGACGCCGCTTCCAGGATATGGCGAGCGAAGATAAATACAACCAGGTCCAGCTCATGACCATGAGCGCGATCGATTTCCTCGATCAATGGTTCGAAACCGACGTGCTCAAGGCGACGATGTCGGCGTCCGGAATTATCGGAACCTTCCTCGGCGTCCGCTCCCCGGGCACAGCCTACGTCCTGCTGCATCACTACATGGGAGAAATCGACGGCGCATTTCGCGCCTGGGGATTCGCACGCGGCGGCACGGGCGCGATCTCGAATGCCATCGCGGCGGCGGCACTGGAGGCGGGCACTGAAATTCGCACGCAGACTCCGATTTCGAAAATCATCGTCAAGAATAATCGCGCGATCGGAGTCGCTCTCGACAACGGCGATGAAATTTTCGCCGACGTGATTTCCTCGAGCGTCGATCCGCGGCTGACGTTTGTAAAGATGATCGAGCCCGGTCTTCTGCCCACCGAATTCATGGAAGGCGTGAATCGCTACAAGTTTCGTGGATCGTCGGGCAAGGTGAATCTCGCGCTCGACGGACTGCCGAATTTCAAGTGCCTGCCGGGCGTAGGCGCGCATTTGCGCGGCGCGATGTCGATCTCGCCCAGCGTCGAGTACATGGAGAAGGCCTACGACGAAGCAAAATACGGTCACTGGTCGTCGCATCCCTACATCGACATGGTGATTCCAACGCTGACCGATCCTTCGGTTGCGCCTCCGGGCAAGCATGTCATGTCCTGTTTTGTGCAATACGCGCCCTACAAGCTCGCGCCCGGACTGAACTGGGATACTGAGAGAGAAAAATTCGGCGACGCCGTCATCAACACGATTGCGGAGTATGCCCCCAATATTAAAGACATCATCCTGCATCGCCAGGTGGTGACGCCTCTCGATCTGGAACGCGAGTGGGGATTGAGCGAAGGCAATATTTTCCAGGGTGAACTTTCGCTCGAACAGTTATTTTTCCTGCGTCCGGTTGCAGGCTGGGCGGCATTCCGCACTCCGATCAAGAATCTCTATTTGTGTGGTTCGGCCACGCATCCGGGCGGCGGCATCATGGGCGCTCCGGGACGCCTGGCTGCGCTCGAAATTCTGAAAGACGGAAAGGCTGCCTGATTTCCGGGCGAACGATCATGGCTGAAACACGCGATGTGATCATTGTCGGCGGCGGGCACAATGGACTGGTCACCGCCTTCTACCTCGCCAAAGCGGGCTTCAAACCGCTGGTCCTCGAACGCCGCGCGCAAGTCGGCGGCTCGGCCATCACCGAGGAATTTCATCTCGGATTCCGCAGCTCTACGCTGGCGCACAATGCGGGATCGCTGCGCGCAGAAGTAGTACGCGACATGCAACTCAAGCAGCATGGGCTGGAATTAGTTACGCCCGAAGTGAGCACTGCATCGTTGCGCCCCGATGGACGCGCTCTGATTCTCTACGCCGACGCAAAGAAGGCGGCGCAGGAAATCGCGCAGTGGTCACAGAGAGACGCCACTGGATATGCCGACTTTGGCGCGGCGCTCGCAAAAATCGGCAAGGTCATCGGCCAGGCACTTACACTCACGCCTCCGAACATCGACAGCCCGAGCAGCGGCGATCTTTGGGGAATGTTGAAGACCGGCCGCGCGATCCGCAATCTCGGCAAGAAAGATATGTACCGCGCGCTGCGTTGGGGACCAATGGCCGCCGCCGATCTGGTCTCCGAATTTTTCGATACCGAACCGCTGCGCGCGACCGTTGCGGCCCGCGGAATTTTCGGAACGTTTCTTGGACCCTGGTCCGCGGGCAGCGCGTTGGTACTCTTGTTGCGCGCCGCCGCCGATCCAACGCCCGCCGGCACGGTACAGTTTGCTATCGGAGGCGCGGGCCAGATTACCCAAGCCATGGCCGCTGCCGCACGACAAGCTGGCGCGGAAATTCGCGCTGCTGCGGACGTTATTGAAATTCGTATCCAAGACGGCGTCGCCACCGGAGTGGTGCTCGCTTCAGGCGAAGAAATTTCCGCGAAGGCCGTCGTGTCGAACGCCGATCCCAAACGAACTCTCATGGGCCTGGTGGATCCGACTCATCTCGCGCCCGACTTCTTACAGAAGATCAAGAATTATCGTTCGCTGGGGACAGTCGCGAAAATTAATCTCGCACTTTCCAGCCTGCCCGACTTCCCCGCTCTCAAAGACGGCAACATGCTGAAGGGCCGCATCCAGATCAGCCCCGAGATCGACTATCTGGAGCGCGCTTTCGACGAATCGAAGTACGGAAACTTCTCGCGGCAACCCTATCTGGAGATTACTTTCCCGACTCTTACCGATCCGTCACTCGCGCCCGCGGGCCAGCATGTGATGTCGATTTACATGCAGTACGCGCCCTACAAGCTGAAGAACAGCGATTGGGAAAGTCAGCGAACGGCGCTCGGCGAAGCCGTAGTGAAGACGATCGCACAGTATGCTCCCTCGCTGCCGCAGAAGATTTTGCGCCACCAGATCATCACGCCAAAAGATTTGGAAGACACTTACGGGCTTACCGGTGGACATATTTTCCACGGTGAACTTTCGCTCGATCAGTTCTTTACCATGCGGCCACTGCTGGACTGGGCGCGCTACCAGACTCCGATCGGCAAGCTCTATCTGTGTGGCAACGGCACGCATCCGGGCACGGGGCTAACCGGCGGGTCCGGCGCCAACGCC
Source organism: Acidobacteriota bacterium (assembly GCA_043734305.1). Lineage (GTDB taxonomy): Bacteria > Acidobacteriota > Terriglobia > Terriglobales > Acidobacteriaceae > Acidiflorens. The sequence goes on from JAYTFO010000185.1 coordinate 10,683, forward strand.
GCGCGCGAGATCGCGCTAGCACTGAAAAAATAGCAGCGGCACCTCCGCTGGTGTGGGCGGGGCGCCCACACGACAGCCACCGGGACGGCGGCGCTACACTAAACCAATGCATAACTCCGCCATCCTCCTCGTCTCATGTCCCGACCGCAAGGGCGTGGTCGCGAGCATTGCCGACTTCATCTTTCGCCACAACGGCAACATCCTGTTCGCCGACGAACACGGAGACGAAGAATCGAATCTGTTTTTAACACGCGTGGAATTTGACCCAGCCCAATTCGATTTCGATCTTGCTGAATTCACCGATCGCTTTGCACCAATTGCCAAAGAATTCGAAATGAACTGGCGCTTGGCCCATTCGACCGATCGTCCGCGACTCGCGATCTTTGTTTCGAAATACGACCATTGCCTGCAGGACCTGCTCTATCGCCATCAGAATGGCGAACTGCGCTGCGATATCCCGCTCATCATTTCCAATCACCCGGACAACCAGCGCATCGCCGATTTCTACCACGTTCCTTATGTGGTCGTCCCCGTCACCAAGGGCAACAAACGTGAAGCCGAACAGAAACAGCTCGCGCTGGTCCGTGAGCATCAGTGCAACCTGGTCGTCCTCGCGCGCTACATGCAGGTACTCTCGACCGAATTTACAACCACGATCGGCTCGCAGAACCTCATCAACATTCACCACTCTTTTCTTCCGGCCTTTGTCGGCTCGCGTCCCTATCACCAGGCCTTTCAACGGGGAGTCAAACTGATCGGAGCAACCGCCCACTACGTGACCGAGGTGCTCGACGATGGCCCCATCATCGAACAGGACGTGGTGCGGGTTTCGAATCGCGACACCGTCGAACAACTCACCGAAAAAGGCCGCGACATCGAGAAGGTAGTACTCTCACGGGCCGTTCGCTGGCACGTCGAGAACCGCGTCCTGCTGTATGGGAATAAGACGGTAGTATTTCAGTAGCAGCTCTTAGCGGTTAGCTCCTAGCGAACCAAGACCAACTGCGCATCAATCCCCTGCCAAAACCTCGGCCACTCCAACTAGGTACTGGGTACTAGGTGCTGCCCACTGACCACCGCCCACCGGCCACCCCTCCACCGGTCGCGTGACTTCCGTAACCAGCAATACAATTGCGCACTAAAGCCGTTTCGGCTTTACTAGACATATCCCTTTAGAAGACCAGTGGGAACTTTGCCGCCATATACAAGGAGCGAGCTTGGCAGAGGATCCAAAATGGGAATTGGCCCTTTTGGCGACGGTCCAAAGTTTTTACCAGCGCCTGATGGGCGACCACCTAGGCGGAGAAATCCCCACGCCTTCGGAACTCACGCCTGAAGCCATTGGGCGCGACGAAGACGTGCGCAGCACGCTGGAGCGGATGAAAGTCTGGATCCAGTTGCTCGATATGGCAGTCTCGCCAGCCATCCTGCGACTGGGAATGGGCACCGACCTGGACGCCGAAGTAGCCGAGGCTCTGCTTCGTTATTTCGCGCGTCACCGCGACGATTCTGCCACCAATCGCGATAAGACCGATCTCGTGGCTACCTTCCTGTACCGCCGTCCCAGAGTTTCCGGACAGTGGGAGCAACGGGGCTACGGCCTCGATGGATCGCTGCCGCTTGCGCCTTTTGAAATTGCGCTGCTCGAAATTCTCTCCGAATCCGACGCTCCCGTTCTTCCCGAACAGCACGTGCAAAAGCTGCGCGAGTTCGGACCGCTGCTCGACGAGGCCAATCGCTTTCAGGATTTCAACACCCTCATCGATTCCGGCATCATTCCCCGCGTCCGGGATCTGAAGGCTTCCCTGGGCGATTCGATGTATCATCCCGGCGTATTGGCCACAGTCGCCCCCTACAACGCCGCTTTCGGAGACCGATTCGACCAGCTCTTTTCCGCAGCGGCTACAGAGATCAAAGATTTTGCCAACCGGCTGGAAGAACTCGGGGGCAGCATTCTGAGCACGGTGGATGGCGTCGAAGTAACGGTCGAGCACGTGGCGGCGCTCAACGAAGCCGAACTGCTCAAGGTGGACTACGCCGCCGCGCTGGAGAAATTCCGGCGGGTATCCAAACTGAAAAAAGAGTTGGAGCGCCGGCCGCCCCTGCGGCGCGCGCCGCAGCCGACATCGGTTTCACACTCGGTAGGAGCCGGAGGCGCCGCCGTAGCGCCCGCTCGCGCTCCCAAATTCGTTCCGGCAGGCATTACTCCGCAGGCACTCTCCATCGAGGAAGCGAAGCTGCGCCGGGTGGAGGAATCGATTCGCGTTTTCGTGCGTGTCGCCGATCCCAAGTTCCGCCAGATCGTCCCCATGCGCTACTTCAACCTGATGCTGAGCCCCTCCGAAGTCGAGGCCTACACCGCCGACTATCTTGAAGAAGCCAGCCCGCGTGCGAATGTGGGACGAATGGTACTTCGAGTGGTGGCGGTTACCGCCCGCATCACCACTGAGTTGGAAGAATTGAAGCGCTCGCAGAATTCAACCTCCGTCTGGAAGTTGCATGCCGACTCGCTGGTCGTGCTGCTGGATCTGGCCCAGAAGCTATCCGGCGCCGTGGAGAAGCTCGCGCTCGAGATTGGCGATCAGCCCGACGTACCCGCGAAAAGCAAGGACCTCCACGATTCGCTCGGCAAGCTCCGCGAGCGCACCGATCAGGTGGTCAAGGTCCTCGCACAAGCGTAACCGCCCGTGGTGAAAGCGGGCACGGCTCCAGCACGCCGTAACTTTTTAGAACGATTGGGGCTTCAGGCCATAACGGGAGGGCACTGCTTCAGCCGTGCCGTAACCTTCCTTAGAATTAATGGGGCTTCAGCCAGTGCGGTCGCTGGAGTTACTTTCCCCTCGAGCTACTAAACCGTTTGTGCCATTGAGGCGGTGAGTGGAAGACATCGAGTCTCCACCAACCGGCAGTAATGAATCCTACGCTCCTCTGGATTGACGAACCGGACAACCACGCATGGGCCTGCTCAGGCTGCCGTTGGAAATACCCTGTCCCAACGTTTCTCAGCGACCCGGAAGCGAAACGAGCCTACGACCGCCTGGCGGCGTCGAAGTTCGGCGAACACGTGTGCGAAGTGCCTACCGCGCACCCGGAAATCGAAGACACTTCCACCGCACCCACCTTCACCAAACGAGTCATGAAACTACTGAAGGTAGGCTATAAACCAAAAGACGCCGTCCAGATCGCACTCGATGAAATCGGCCTCGAACACCGCAACGATCCCAAAGTGATGAGCCAGGCCCGCGCCGATGCCCAGGATTTCTTGCAGAGAGTGCGGGAGGGGCGAATCTAACTTTGGATCTGGCCTGACAGGCAACAGAAGAAACCAGGTATTGCTCTTGTCTTTGGGTGGCGCAGCGGTTCACCGCTGCGATTGAGACTCCGTTTTGAGTCGGGCTTCAGCCGCCTTCTACGGGGTTCGAACCTTGGCGGCAATTTCAGGCCTCAGACTCTGGAAGTGGGCAATGTTCCAGGTGAGTATCCGCGTCGCGCGAGCCTTCAGCGCACACTCCGCCAACAGTGCGTCATAGATTCTTCCCCCCACCACACCTGAACCGGCTGCCTCGTTGATTGCCAGCCGATACTCGCGAGCACTCAGATAGACAACTTCCATTCGTTCCTCGACGCTATCGAGAGCCCATAACGCCTCGTCGCCGCGCAAGCGATCCTTGCTCGGCAGACGTGTCAGCGTTGAATACATTTCCGCAAGACTGTGGGCGGCACAACACGCCACTCCCCGTTCCGCCTCAGTAAACACCGCGAAACTTCTTTGATGATGTGGATGGTCCTCGAGGACGGCCGCCACCAGCACCGACGTGTCGAAAAACACCTTCATCGCTTCCGACCCAATATTTCGTCTTCCCGTTCTTCTCGAACCTTGCGGATTGTGTCCTCTACAACCGACGCCTTCAGGGGTACGCCGGAGCTGAATACCCACACACCCTGCTTCTTCCGCATTTTCCCATGCGCCCGGACTGGCCGGAGAACAATGTGATCGTCGAACGATTCAATTTCCAGCGATTCCCCCGGCTCCAACTGCAATCGGTCGCGGATGGGCTTCGGCAACACAACGCGTCCTGCCCGGTCCATACTCAATTTGGCATTCACAATGGTATTGTACCATACCATTTACCATTTTATATACCATTACACGAGGCCCCGCCCGTACGCCGCCCCAAATACAGAAGGGACGAGTTTTCACTCGTCCCTCAAATTAGCCCACCGCAGGCGCCCGTTGCTACAGACTCGCCACCCGTCGCCTAGTGAATATCGAACTGCTCCTGATGTAGCGCCGGATCGGACTTGATGATGATCGTCTTCTTCATCATTTCTTCCAATTCGTTCAACAGCCGCGCGTTATTCGCCTTCAACGCCTTGGCGACTTCGGGATTCACGCGCAGCATCGCGTCGCTGCTTTGGATCTCCTTGGAAATCTTCCGCATTTCGACGTAGATTTCGTTGCAAACCGTGTTCACCGACTTCACGTATCCGGT
>JAYTFO010000186.1:0-2022 GCA_043734305.1 Acidobacteriota bacterium
AGGGTACGGCGTCTCCACTTACACGCGAATTTTGGAGCATTCCAATTCATCCATTCGGAAAATCTCAAAGCTCACCCCCCAAATGCGGGGCTTTCGTACGGCGATTATCTGTGATATAGGTGTGGAGCACCTAATACAGGAGGTCTATTACGTATGGGACTGCAAGCTGAGACGACGAGCTTTTCGCTCGACAATATGGGCCGATTCCTCTGCAACACATTGCAAGAAGCGATCGATAGCACCAAAATTACAATCGCCGGAAAATCACGCGAATTCGACGTGATTGTCATCGGCGGAGGAACATTTGGAGCCGTTGCCGCCTCTAGACTATTTCTCAATGACACCACCCACAGCCGCCGGATCCTTGTTCTTGAATCCGGCCCGTTCGCCCTTCCCGAGCATGTCCAAAACATGCCGTTCCAAGGTGGCGCACCTGGGTTTCGCGCTCCGTGGGATAGTCACCCAGCTCTTGGCTATGCAGGATTGATGTTTGCTATTGGCGGCAGGTCGTTGGCGTGGGGAGGCTGGTCCCCGGAAATGCTGAACGAGGAGTTCAAGAACTGGCCGGCGTCGGTTGTCGCTGCGCTAAAGGACGCCTACTTCCGGCAGTCTAGCGATCAAATAGGAGCTACCGCCAGCAATGATTTTATTTACGGACGGCTTCATACGGCTTTGCGGAGGCAACTCTTTGATGGGCTCTCTTCTCCCATCGCGGCACCTCACGCTGTCGCTCTGGCCGCGCTGCCAGATCATCCCGCAGTGCGCTACGCGAGCTTGGAAGCCGTTGGTGATCTGGTCATGGCGGCGGGTGCTAGCGGCGGATCCACTACTACCACCACGGCCAGCCCGGGCTTGAGCGACAGCAGCCTTCGAGAATTGCTGGGACTCAAATCCACCGATGTAACGTCGCGGCGCGACCTTTTGAATCTACTCAAGTTGGAGGCTCCGCTGGCGGTGCAGGCAAGGGCTGAACCGGGCCTGTTCCCTTCCAATAAATTCAGTTCTGTTCCTGAGTTAATCAAAGTGGCTCGGGTTGCCGCCGGGGAAGCCGATGGCACAGACGCGCTGGCCGACGCACGCAAGCGTATCATGATCGTTCCAATGGTACGAGTGCTGGATCTAGTGACGGAAACACAAGCCGACAACTGGGTGCGTGTTACCGGCGTGCGAGTTAAAGACAGCGGAGGTCAGGAAGAACTGATCATGCTTGCGCCGTCGTCCAACGGTCATCAAAGCACGGTTGTGGTTGCCTTGGGGGCCATCGAAAGTACGCGTCTGGCGATCAACACATTCAAAGACTCGCTGGCGGGCCGCGCCGCAAGCCGGATGGGAAAAAACTTGGTGGCCCATTTACGGTCTAACCTCTCTATCCGCATTCCCACTTCGTCGCTGAGTTCTCTGCCCACTTCCACGCAGACCTCTCTGCAGGCCTCGGCGCTGTTCGTCAAGGGCAAAGCGAATATCGGCGGCGAGGATCGCTTCTTCCATTTGCAGATCACGGCCTCCGGGCTGGGCAAGTTAGGGCAGGATTCAGAGGCCGAACTCTTCAAGAAGATACCCGACACAGAGCAATTGGACTCCATGCTGACGGCCACCGACACGCACGTCGTTATCACGCTACGAGGTATTGGCGAAATGACCCCGAATAATCCGGATAGCTTTGTGCGTTTGTCTCCGTCCAAAACTGAAGACGGCCGCGCCATCGCCGAGGTGTCTCTGGCCGATATCAAGACAAGAACAAGCGTGACGCCACAATCGGAAATCGACAAACTGACCTGGAACGCCATGGATGCGTTAGCGGACGAGGTTGCGTTGATCTTCGCGAACGGTTTGCCCTTCGACATCCTTGGGACCAAGGAAGGAAAAACTGTTCCGATGCCGGCCGGGACCACGGCGGCGCAGTTGCAGGCGCAGCATCCCTATGATGACCGGCGCGATGCGGAAGGAAGCACTCATCACGACGCGGGCACACTTTGGATGGGAAGCGATGCCGCGACTTCGGTGACAAACGAGTTCGGCCGC
>JAYTFO010000187.1:0-11942 GCA_043734305.1 Acidobacteriota bacterium
GTCACTTACCCGTAATCGCATTCGAATTTACTTTCAACCTCCCCCCCAATCTGGCCGGAGGAAGAAAGTTCGCATGACAGGTTCGCTTGCTGCCACAGATGTCAATTTTGTGACCTTGAAGTTGGCCGTCTTTTGCGTGGAGTGCGAGATGGTCAGCGAGAACAACACTTTTCGCTGTCTAGCGTGTGGAAGCGCGGCGGTTCTGAGTTTATCCCGCGTGCTGGGCGGATCGTTGCGCGGCCAGCAGACCGCTCATATCATCGCCGACGCCGAACTTGACCGATTGGTGCGGTCGCTTCTCTATACGGTCCCGCAAGTTGCGGCGAGCGACGAAGTGGATGCGTTGACCGCCGGATTTTCAAGCCGCCATCATCTGCGTTTGCGGATGCCCGGACCGGCTGCCGTTCATCGCACCGCCGAAATTTCCGATCGGCATCCGCGAATCGATCCCGGCGAACTCGACCTCGAACCCGGTATCAGCGTGATCGTGGAAAAAGCGCAGGCTCTGACGGGCGCGTCCGGCGCGGCGATTGCCCTGCGCAGAGGCAACGAAATTATTTGCCGGGCCCGCACCGGACGCACCGCTCCCGACATCGGCTGCCGCCTGCAAACCGACCGCGGATTGTCCGCCGAGTGTGTACGCACCGGCGAAGTTCTGCTTTGCCCTGACACTGAATTCAACCCCAGAGTCGACCTGGCCACCTGCCGCCATCTCGGCGTGCGCGCGATCCTGGTCGCCCCACTTCGTCATTTCCGCCGGACGCTCGGCGTGTTCGAAGTTTTGTCGTCCATGCCGAATGCGTTCGATCAGAACGATGTCGCAACCATGCAGTTTTTGTCGGGGATGATGGTGGCGGCGATTTCGAGGTTATCGAGTTTGCACCACGAGTAGTGGTTAGTGCTCGGTGGATAGTGATTAGTTGTAACCCCTTCGAAGTCATCCTTAAAGGCTGTCATCCTGAGCGGAGCGAGAGCTTCACGAAGTGAAGTTCTCGCGTAGTCGCCTACACTGCAACCTCACCACGCTGATGCGGGGAATTCTCCCACCGACGCGAGAGTCCTGGAAGAATGCCCTGCCGCAGCGCGCTGACTGTAAACGCGCAAGGGATCCTTCGACTCCACATGCTCGTGCGCTGTGCGCACGAACATGTTCCGCTCAGGATGACAGCGTTTTTGTAAGATGCGTTCGAGGTGTTACAACTACTAACTAACTACTAGAAGCTCTCTCAAAATGAACCAACAATGTAAAACGTGGCGTCCCTCAGGGGCTAAAGCCCACGTCTTTGTGGAGTTCTGGCGGCACGGCTGAAGCCGTGCCCTCCCGAGAGCATTTTTTGTGAGATGGCTTCTAATAACTTGACCACTAACCACTAACCACTCTAACCACTAACCACTGCTACACCGGTACTGGCACGCTCTCCACAATCTCTCTGATCACCTGCTCGGCCTGTTCCGATTTTTTGAGCGTCGAAGCGTAGAGCGAACTGACCACTACCCGATGCGCCAGAATCGCGACTGCCAGTGGCTTGAAGTCTTCGGGCGTGCAGTAGTCGCGGCCGTCGAGGAAGGCCATGGCTTGGGCGGCGTGGTAGAACATCTGCGATCCACGGGGAGACACACCCAGCGAAAGATGATCGGACTCGCGCGTCTTTCGGACGATTGCCAGCGCATACGTGATGAGCGCTTCGTCCACGTTAACCTGACGCACGGCGTGCTGGATTTCGAGAACGTCGGCGGCGTTGAGCACGGGCCGCAGTTGTTCGAGTTGCGTCGTGCCGGCTTCCGACCGCAAAATTTCTCGCTCTGTATCGCCTTCGGGATAGCCCATGCGCACTCGCATCAGGAAACGGTCGAGCTGTGACTCCGGGAGCGGATACGTGCCGTGATGTTCGATCGGATTCTGCGTGGCGATCACCAGGAACGGCTGCGGCAGCGTATAGGAATGGGCGTCCATGGTGACCTGCCCTTCGTTCATGGCTTCGAGCAGCGCAGACTGCGTCTTCGGTGTAGTGCGATTAATTTCATCGGCCAATAGGACATTGGCGAAGACGGGACCGCGTTTGAATTCAAATTTCTGTTCGATCGCGGAATAGATCGAAATGCCCAGCACGTCGGACGGCAACATGTCGCTGGTGAATTGAACGCGCTGAAAGGTGCAATCGATAGCGCGGGCCAGCGCCTGGCCGAGCGTGGTCTTTCCGACTCCCGGAGCGCCTTCAATCAGCAAATGCCCTTTGGCAAAAATCGAGACCAATGCGAGACGGAGAACATCGTCCTGGCCGCGAATGACGCTGCGCAACGCCCGTTCCAGTTCCGCCGCGCGGCGGGAAGTCGCTACCATCGTTTGGGGAGTCATTGACGCCGATTTTACTATGCGGAGCGGTTTCGCTCGCGGTTACCAATGTCACAGGGCATTCAGCAGTCAGCAGTCAGCACTCAGCACTCAGCCAACCCAAGTTCTCGGGACTGAGTGCTGAGTGCTGACTGCTCATTCTTACTGAGTGAATTCCGCCGGTCTTCCCGTCAGCCGCTCGATTCGCTTGGCGGTTGGGGGATGGGTGGAGAACAGGCTACCGAAGCTCATCCCACCGAGGAAGGGCGCGATGATGAAAAGATGCGCGGTCGAAGGAGTGGCCACAAGCGGCATCCGGCGGGAATAGGCGTCGATCTTGGCCAGGGCGCTGGCTAGTGCGTAGGGATTGCCGGTCCAGTGCGCGCCGGTTTCGTCAGCGGAATATTCGCGCGAGCGCGAGACGGCCAGCTGAATCAGGCTCGCGGCAAGCGGCGCCAGGAAGATCATTAACAATCCGGCCAGACCTCCACCGCCTCGGCGGTCGTCGCGATCGCCTCCGTAGCCGCCGAAAATCATCCCCCACCGTGCGATATGCGCCAGAAACGTAATTGCGCCTGCGATGGTCGCGGCTACCGAACTGATGAGGATGTCGCGGTTGCGGACGTGTCCCAGTTCGTGGGCGAGCACGCCTTCAAGTTCCTCGTCGTTGAGCAGTCCGAGAATGCCTTGCGTCACGGCAACCGACGCGTGATTCGGATTGCGGCCGGTCGCAAACGCATTCGGCGAGTCGTTCGGAATCATGTAGACCTTGGGCATCGGCAGGCCAACTTTTTGCGCAAGCCGCTCCACGATGTTGTAGACCCGCGGAAGATCCTCTCGCGAGACGGGCTGCGCTCGATACATGGCGAGCGCGATCTTGTCCGAAAAAAAGTAAGAAACAAAATTCATGACCGCGGCAAACGCGAGCGCCATCAGCATGCCACGCTCGCCGCCAAACGCGCGGCCGGCGACCATCAGCAGCAGCGTCATCGCTGTCAGGAGAAATGCGGTTTTGAAAGTGTTGCTCATAGACGAAGCCTCTGGTGCTATTAGATGCGAGGAATCCGCTTTGGGCTCGCGCGGCGGGCGGGTCGCCCGCCGGACTGCCGGCGAGGCACCGGCGCTACGGTCGTTCCATCTATCCCTTGCGCTTCAATGCGCGATCGAGCGTTTGATCGAGCGCGGCTTTGGCTTTGTCGTATTCGGCGGGCGTAACTTTGCCTTGGCGGCGTTCCATTTCCAGCTGAAACATTTCTTCTTTTAAAGCTTCGAGCAGCATGGCAGACTTCGCGACGGGCGGGGCATGCGCCACGGACGCGGCCAGTGTTGGTGACGGCACGGTTGGATCAACGTACGTTGCTGCGGCCCCAACCATCGCTGGTTGCCGCTTCATTACCACCCACGCGCCCACTGCCAGAACGAGCGCGAAGCCGATCAGGATCGGCCAGCGGTATTGCTGCAAGGCATCGGGCGCATCGATGGGCACGCCGAGTCCGCCGCCGGGACGATTGTCGCGAGCTTGATTTTGCGCTTGGCTTTGGTTTTGGCCTTGCGCCGACCCGGACGCAACCTGCGCGGGCGATTCGGAAATCGTGCCCGTGCCGCTGATGGTGAATGCGAGCGACTGGCCCGCCTGCGTCCCCTGCGCGACCTGTACCACCGTATCGCTTTGACCGGGGTCCTGCATGGGCTGGAACTGCGTCGCATTCGCAGCGCTGAATTGCATCGTCTTCGGAATCACGACGACCACATGCTGCGCCGGATACAGAGGCTTGGGGTCGACCTTGAGCGATCCCGTGTAGGGCATCGTGAACTCGACCTGCAACTGAGTTTCTCCGGGGCGAAGCGGAAAGGCGATCGCGTATCGATTCTTCTCCGATTGCGGTGTGGCCTCGGCGGCGATGGGCTGCCCGTTGGGAGCTTTCGCTTGCGCCGACTCGATCTTCGCGCCCTCGGGCAGATAGAACTCAAAGTTGTGGTCGTTCATCTGCGTCTTCGCGGGCACCGACGCATTGTTGACCGCGAACAGACGCTTGCCTCGCAGTTCGTTGCCATGGGCTTCGAACCGCAGCACGTCGGCGGTCATGCTGAGGTCGGCGATCTTCCGCGCGACGTCATACACCTGGACCTCGACCGTGTTCGTCCCCGGAGGCGCCATCTGGTGGTAGGTCACGTTCTGATGAATGGCGCGGATCAGGTGCGGCCCGCCACCATCGGTCAGCTTGAAACTGAATTTGCCGGCGCTGTCCGCCTTGGTCTTGGCAGCCACCTCCATGCCATTGGACAGATTGATCAGGATCACTTCATCGCCCGCCGCGGGCTTGCCAGTCGTGCCATTGGTGACCGTGCCGGTTAGGGTTTGGGCGGCGGCGAGCGAGGACAATATCAGCAGAACAATAGCGGCCAGCAATGCGGAATGCACAAATTTCTTCAAATCAACTCCCTCTTTTAGAGACACTCTTCAAGCCAGGGGAAGATAGTGACAGCTCTCAACCTATCGGAATCTCCAGCTGTCGGCGCCCCTTGATGTGATTCTGAGGCGGCAAACTGGAAAGCAACATAGATATTTTTCTCGTTGCAGAACCAAGGAGCGCCCTCTTCGCCGATCTTAGTGAGATCATCGTACGTTCTATAGGAGAGATCTTTTCTGTCGACGCAACACATCTGGCGGAACAATACATTTCTGGTACGAAGATAATCTTCCACTTCCGTGCGTTTCATCCCGGGCCTGAGAGCTGTGGAATAAGATCTAAGTGCCAACTGGTACGCAACCTCGCGTTTCCGCTGCGCCCCCTTCTCCCGCACGTGTCGAATGCCAATTGCGACGATGACAATTGCTGCTAACGCGATCAGAAGTAATCGCCAGCGTTTCATCGGGGCTGAACCTTGCTTAGAGAACAGCCGACATTAGTCGTCGAAGTCAGGCAATCACACTACCTGCCCGGCGACCTGCTCCAGCCGGGCAATCTCGGCCATGATCGCGGCTGCTTCTTCTTCGAGCGAGGCGCGCATGGATTGATAATCGGCGTCCGGGATCTTGCCGGCCTTCAATTCAAAATTCAAGTCCCGCAGATTTTCGTAGACGGCTTCCTTGCGCTCGCGAAGATAGATGAGGCGCGTCTTCTCCGGTCCGGCATACACTTCCCCCGGATAGAAAAAAACGTAATAAAGCGCGACGACCGTGACGGCAGCGCAGACATAGAGAATCATAAGTCAGTCTCCCGGCGAGCCTTGCGCTTGAAGTCGTCGAGTTCGCCGCCGTGCGAAATGACGATGCCGTCCGCCAGCGCGGGCGCAGGTTTGTTTTTCCACGAGCGCACCACGACCACGACGAATGTCATCCCGAGGGCCAAAGCAACGAAGGGCATGATCCATGCCACGCGGTTGAAGCCCGTGGCAGTCGGTGCGGCGATCACGGTGGGGCCGTAGTTCTGCACGAATCCCTGGAGGATCAGATCGTTGTTATCGCCGCGATCAAGCGCCGCCATCAACTCGTCGCGCATCTTGTCGGACCTTTGGCAGCCCACGTGATTACATTCCAGCAACACTTGCGAGCATCCGCAGACGCACATCATGCTGTGGCCGAGCTTGTTGAAGCGGGCATCGTCTCCGGCACCCATGAAAAGAAAGATCGCCAGCATAACAACGGCCAGTTGTACGCTGCGGGTTGAAGGTGAGGAGGTCATCTTAGTCACCCGCCTCCACCGTCGCCGGTTTTCGCACCGGGACGGTCGCCGTCACGCGCACTGTCGATGCATTCGGCACCAAAGCCAGGACCGTCCCAAACACCATCACGATCACCCCTGCCCAGATCCACGGCACCAGCGGGTTCAAGTGCGCCTTGATGATTGGCCGCCCGGTGGTTTCGTTGATACCTTCATAAACCAGGTAGAGGTCATGACCAGCAAAAAGTCCCCCTATGATAAAGCTGGGATAGATTTGCGGCAGGGTTTGCGGCTGTCCGCTGGACTTATAGAAGCGGCGCTCGGGATACATGGTCGTGATCTGCTTGCCGCCGCGGAACACGTTGATAATCGCCCACTCGTTGCCGTAGTTGGGATTGTCGTCCTGCGTATAGGACTGGCACACCAGCGTGTAGGGGCCAATCAGAATCTTGTCGCCGAAGGCCATCTCTTTCTCGACTTCTTTGTTGAACGGAGTGCCGAGAATTCCAATCACCACCAGCGCGACACCGAAATGAACGATGTATCCGCCGTAGCGCCGCGTGTTGCGATGCCACAGGTGCGCCATCGCGGAAAATAAATTCATCTGACTCTTGCCGGCGATCACGCGGCCGCCGCGAATGAACTCCGAGATGACCGTAAAGATCACCAGCATGGACAGCACCGCCGCCATGGTCGCGTAGAAATAAGAAGGATCTTCCCAGGGACGCACCCCGAAGATAATCATCGCGACGCCGACCGATACCGAACCCACGAACGGCAGCAGAAAATTGCGCTTCAGGCTTTCGAGAGACGTCTTGCGCCAAGCGAGCAACGGGCCCACCGCCGTCAGCAAGAGCAGCAGCAGCGCCACCGGTACCGCGACGCGATTAAAGAACGGCGCGCCCACCGTCACTTTGTGACCTTGCACCCACTCCGAGAGAATCGGGAAGAACGTTCCCCACAAGACCGTGAAGCACGCGACCAGCAAGAGCAGGTTGTTAAACAGGAAACTCGATTCGCGCGAAACCAGCGACTCCAGCTTGTGCTCGCTCTTTAAATGCGACTTGTTCTTCACGAAGAAAAAGACGCAGGTGGCAAGTGTCAGCGCCATGAACACGATGAACCAGTCGCCAATCGAGGACTGCGCAAACGCGTGAACGGAACTGATCACGCCCGAGCGCGTCAGGAAAGTTCCCAGAATCGAAAGCAGGAAGGTGGAAAATATCAGCCACATGTTCCAGACTTTCAACATTCCGCGCTTCTCCTGCATCATTACCGAGTGCAGGAACGCCGTGCCGGTGAGCCACGGCATCAGCGAAGCATTCTCGACCGGATCCCATCCCCAGTAACCGCCCCAGCCGAGCACGGCGTAGGCCCAGTGCGCGCCTAGAAAAACTCCGACGGTAAGGAAGCACCACGTCACCATCGTCCAGCGACGGGTGATCTGAATCCATTTTTCGCCGGGATACTTCATGATCAGCGCGCCCAGCGCGAACGCAAAGGGAACGGTGAATCCCACGTATCCCAGATACAACATGGGCGGATGAATCACCATCTCCGGATATTGCAGCAGCGGATTCAGACCGGTGCCGTCCTGCGGGAGCGCGCCTTCGATGATGCCGAACGGGTGCGCTGCGAAATTCAGAATCATCAGGAAGAAAACCTGCACCGCGGCGATCACGACCGACGCATGCGCGAACAGCCGCTGGTCGGTCTTGTAGCGCAGGCGCAGGACGAATCCATAGCCGCCCAACAGCAGCGACCAGAACAGCAGCGACCCTTCCTGCCCGGACCACAGCACGGCAAACTTATACGCCGCCGGCAAGTCGCGATTGCTGTGATGGAAAATGTAGGCGATGGAGAAATCGTCGCGAAACGCGGCGGTGACCAGCACGATCGCCGCCAGCAACACCGCGCCGAACGCGGCAATGCCCGCCCGGCGCGCGGTTTCGCCCAGGCGCATGGAACCGGCATCGCGGCCAAACAATGCAACCAGACCTGCGAGGAATGAATACGAACTAAGGCCCAACGCTAAAAGAAGCGCGAAGCTGCCAATCTGAGACATCAGAGGAGACCCGGAAGCATTTTTTCAGATAAGCCACCGCAAAGCAATTAGCCAGGAGCGCGGAAGTGCATCCGGTCGAGGAATTTTGGCCACTGTCGGCATTCCTCCGTGACCTCTGCGCTCCCTGTGGTTCAGGCTTTCGAACTTCCTAACCACAGGGGACACGGAGGTCACAGGGGGAATGCGGGAGCTTATCGTGACGATTCCAGCGGATACGCCTTCTCGCGCCAGTCGCGGATTCCGCCGTCCATCGAGAGCACGTTGGTGTATCCCATTTTTTGCAGGTTGTCGGCCGCCAGCGCCGACCGAAAGCCGCCGCCGCAATACAGCACCAGGGGAGTCGCCAGATCCGGATACTTGCCCTCGATATCGCGCTCGATAATCCCTTTACCCAGGTGGACGGCACCGGGCAGATGATCCTTGTCGTATTCGTGATCTTCGCGGACATCAACGAGCACAAACTTGTCGTGGCGATCCATGCGCGCCTTGATTTCGTCGACGTTCGTCTCGCGCACCCGCTGTTTGGCATCTTCGACAATCTTCAAAAATCGTGGTGGATGCTGCTGAGCCATAAGAGCGACCTCCCGCAGCATCTTAACAGCGGACGAGATCGATTTGTCTAGCGTCCTTGGCGATTTCTCGGCGAACGTTGCAGCAAAAGTTTTTGCCCTCTCTTGCCCAAACTCCGCCCGACTGTGCTACAGATAAATACACGAACCATGGCATTAATCCTGCGCGAATCTCGCATCCACTCCTGCGGTTGCTACACCACTGTCCCCATCCGCAAAGGCACGCGCGTCGTGGAATACGTTGGCGAACGCCTGAGCAACGAGCAAGCCGACGACCTCTATGACGACGTGCCGATGACCTATCTCTTCGGTCTCGATAGTGGCAAACATGTGGTTGACGGTTACGGCGTCGCCGCCTTCGTCAACCATTCCTGCCAGCCCAATTGCGAAACCGACATCATCGGCGGACGCGTGTGGGTGATTGCCCTGCGCGACATCCAGCCAGACGAGGAACTTACCTACGATTACTGCCTCTTCGACGGCGAAGACGACGCACCCTGCCTGTGCCGCGCCCGCCGTTGCCGAGGCAGCATGTATTCCGCGGCGCACCTCCGCAAGCTCGCCAAAAAGCGCGCCAAGGCCGCAATCGCGTCGTGATTCGTCAGGTCTCCGATGTTACAATCTGCTCTTCCGATTGCTTCCGGAGTTACATCATGGAACGCGCCGCAACCCGCCTGGAATCCATTGTCGCGAAGGCTCTGCACCTTGCTCCGCCGCAGGAGAGTCCGCTGCTGGCATGGCCCGTCGCGTGTGGCAGCGCGGTCGCCGAGCGCACTCGTGCAGTCGCTTTTTCGGAGGGCATCTTAAGCGTCGAAGTCGCCGACCGCGGATGGCGTCAGGAATTAACGTCGCTCGCCCCGCGTTACCTCGCTGCCATCAATCGCTATTCCGCGGTGCCGGTTCGGCGAATTGAATTTATTCTGAAGAGTTAGCAGAGTCGCCCTTACAGAAATTGGGGGAAGCGGTTGAATATCGGGACCCCATATGAAAGTCACCGAACAAGACGTCGCCTATGTGGCCGACCTGGCCAATCTGGAGCTCACCGCCGACGAGCGCACCCGCATGCTCCACGACCTGAATTCCATCCTCGATTACATCGAGCGCCTGAATGAACTGGACACCGATAAGGTCGCGCCCATGACGCAAGTCGCGGACCGCTTCGGTGTCGACGCCATGCGCGATGACATCCGGCACGGTCTCCGCGAGTCTCTGCCTCATGACGCCGCATTGAAGAACGCTCCCGAAACTGACGGCACGTTTTTTGAAGTTCCCAAGGTGATTGAGAAATAGAGTCTGCCATGAATATGAAATTAACCAGAAGAAATGCCTGCCTGTCGCTGATGCTCCTCAGCCGAATCTCTGCGTGGGCGTCTCAACTGCCTTTACTAAAATCGAAGACGTATCGCTTCGAAGACCTTCCGGTTGAGAAGGAGAAGGAAGCCGTCCACCGCAGTATCCTGGAAGGCCGCACGCACACCGGCGATTATCTGGAGGCCCATGAGACGGTCCTGGAACCGAATGCCATGCCGCATCCTGCGCACCGTCACGTCGGCGAAGAATTGTTTTTGATCAGCAGCGGCACGCTGGAAGTGACAATCTCGGGGAAGCCGGCGACGCTCGGTCCAGGGTCCGCTTTTTTTATCGCATCCAATGAGGAGCACAGCATTCGCAACGTGGGGAGCGCGCCCGCGCAGTATTTTGGAATCACCCTCGGAGAGAAGGCTTAGTGGATGCCGGCAGAATTCACCATCGATAGCGTTCGCACCGCGATCCTCGAACGCACCACCACTGCCTCCGCCCTGGCGGATGAGTTCTACACGAGAATCAAGCAGGAAGATCCGGAGATTGGCGCGTTCCTTGCGCTGTCGAAAGAGCGCGCTCACGCCAAGGCCGCCGAGATCGACAAACTCGCCGCCGCCGGCAACCCGCTTCCGCCCCTCGCCGGAGTTCCCGTCGCTATCAAAGATGTAATGGTCACCCGCGACGTGCGCACCACTGCGGGCTCGAAGATTCTCGAAAAATTCATTCCGCCTTATGATTGCACCGCCGTCGCTCGGATGGAAGCCGCCGGCGCGATGGTGCTCGGCAAACTCAACTGCGACGAGTTTGCCATGGGATCGTCCACTGAAAATTCGGCCTATCATCCTGTGCGCAATCCGCGCGACAAGAGCCGCGTGCCCGGCGGATCGTCCGGCGGATCGGCCGCTGCCGTAGCCGCGAATATGGCGGTCGCAACCCTCGGCTCCGACACCGGAGGCTCGATCCGGCAGCCCGCTTCTTTCTGCGGCGTAGTGGGCTTGAAGCCCACCTATGGCCGCGTCTCGCGCTACGGCTTGATCGCTTTTGCATCGTCGCTCGATCACATCGGCCCGTTCGCAAAGTCCGTGAAAGAAGTTGCGTTAGTCCTGCGCACGATCGCTGGCCGAGACCCGATGGACTCTACTTCCGCAGACGTGCCCGTTCCCGATTACGTAGCGGAACTGGAGAAGCCGGTCAAAGGTTTGAAGGTCGGCGTAGCGAAAGAATATTTCGGCGAAGGACTCGACCCCGAAGTTCGGGCAGCCGTCGAAGCCGCGATTCAAAAATTGGCGGAGCTCGGATGCGAAGTGGTTCCCGTGTCGTTGCCGCACACCGAGTATGCGATTCCGACGTACTACATTGTCGCCACCGCCGAAGCTTCGTCGAACCTGGCGCGCTACGACGGCGTGCGTTACGGATTCCGCGCGAGCAACGCCCGCAGTCTTTCCGATATGTACCGCTTCACGCGCGACGGCGGCTTCGGCATGGAAGTGAAACGTCGAATCATGCTCGGCACTTACGTCCTAAGCGCCGGATACTACGACGCCTATTATCTGAAAGCGCAGAAAGTCCGCACGTTACTAACTCGTGATTTCGACGAAGCTTTCAAGAAGGTAGATGTGATTGCCGCGCCCACCTGTCCGACGCCGGCTTTCCGCCTGGGAGAAAAAATAAACGATCCCCTGGCGATGTATCTGGCCGACATCTACACCGTCACCGCGAACCTCGCAGGAATCCCGGGAATTTCGGTGCCCTGCGGTGAGAACCGCGAGAAACTGCCGATCGGATTGCAGTTGTTTGGGAAGCACTTCGACGAGGCGACGATATTGCGGGTGGCGCATGCGTACGAGCAAACGCGAACCCTAGCGTAGAGACGCGGCAAGCCCCGTCTTTACAACGGAGTGTAGTAGCGGTCCCCGGCGCATCCCCGGCATAACACGCGCCCATCGCGCTTCACCTCGCGGCGAAAATTAATCCCCTCGCCGCACTCCGCGCACACAATCCGCTCGCCC